>CAJPTO010000207.1 GCA_905373605.1 uncultured Prevotella sp. | reverse complement strand
TCTCATGGAAACTCGTAAATAAAGACACAACCATTCTTGGTTACAAATGTTTCGAGGCCACCATGAACTATCGCGGAAGAACATGGCGAGCCTTTTATACCCCAGACATTCCCGTCGGCGAAGGCCCGTGGAAACTTTGCGGACTACCAGGGCTGATACTCTTTGCTGCCGATGGCCAAAAACAGTTCTGCTACGAATGTGTTGGAATGGGAAACGAACCTAAACATGCCATCACGCTCAAAAATAAAAAATATCGCAAATGCAGCCCAAAAGCGATGGCAAAGATATTAACATTGCTAGGTAAAGACATGGACGAGTTTTTCTATCGCATGATTGGCTCTAAGCCATTACATTTCGATGCGAATGACAACCCCACAAAACTAAAGTTTTCTTTCACCGCATGCCTGAAAGAAAAGTTCAACAAATAAGTTCCTTGTTATGCGATTGCGAAAGGTATACATACTTACATTCTTCGCCGCTTTCTGTCTTAAAGCCATGACGCAGATGATAAGCGGACGGGTGGTGAAAGACAACAACACCGCCATTGAAGGCGTGTCGGTAACGCTCCGCACAAGCAACGACCGACCCGTTGCCTTTTGCAACACCAACGAAAGCGGGGTCTTCGCTATTACCTTGCCTGAAATGGAAACGCCAAGCAGCATCGTGTTCAGCATGATAGGTTATACAAAGAAGACCATTCCTCTAAAAGATTTTAAGCAAGGACAAGACATAATGCTGGCTAACGATGCCTTTATGCTGAAAGAGGTGAAAGTGAAAGCTGAAAAAATTAGGCGCAGTGGCGACACACTCACATATAGCGTTTCGGCCTTCATGCAAAAGCAAGATCGCAGCATTGCTGATGTCATTGCCAAGATGCCTGGCTTGTCTGTGTCGTCTTCGGGCCAAATAAAATACCAAGGCAAAGCCATCAACAAGTTTTATATCGAGGGCATCGACCTGCTTGGAGGCAAATATGCCCTGGCAAGCGAGAACATCAAAGCCAGTCAGGTGAAAAACGTGCAGGTGCTAGAAGACCATCAGCCTGTGAAGGCATTGAAGAAAGTGAAGTTTTCAGACCAAGCCGCATTGAACATCGTGCTGAAAGACGAGGCTAAGAACGTGTGGCAAGGCATCATCGAAGCAGGTGTTGGCTCTCCTTTGCAAGGCGAGGCGCAGCTGCTACGCGATGCTCGGTTGCTGGAAATGCTCTTCGCTAGGAGAAAGCAGAGCATATCTATGTATAAAACCAACAATACAGGCAAGGACATCGGCCACGAAACCATAGACTATGCCACGGCAAAGGCATCGCTAAGTGCCGACAATGCGTTGATAGAAAACATAACGATAAGCACACCTTCCATTTCAAACGAGCGTTATACCTTTAACGGCACCCATGTGTTTGCTACCAACTGGCTGTTCAAAACCACCAAAGGCAACGACCTAAGGTTTCAGTTCAATGGCCTGATTGATAAGACAAAGATTTCTGGACGCACCCAAAAAACATTCATAGACGCAGGTGTTGAAGGGGTAAGCGTCACTGAAGACGAAGCGTTGAACGACAAAAGCAACGAATGGACAGCCGAACTCACTTACAAAGTTAACAAAGACAACAAATTTTTCACCAACACTGCCAAGGGCTATATTTGCTTTAACAGTTCGAGGGGAGAAACACTCTTCAACCAAACGGCATTACAACAACGAGCCAGTAGAGACAAAAAGGTGTTTTCAGACAATTTGGAATGGATTAAAACCTTTGCCAACGGCAACACCATTTCCTTAAAATCGCGTTTCATCTATAACGAGCTTCCATCCTCGTTACTGCTCGTCAACGGAAGCACAGAACACCTTTCTCAACGAAAAATGGAATGGGATATGACTACAGGCTTTCGCCATAAGCTGCTCGGAATGTACATCACCTACAATATAGGTGCAGCCTATAAGCGACAAGAGCTAACGATAGACCACTTCAACACCAGCCTTAACGCCACCTATTCGCAGGCAAGGCTCTACCTGTTGCCTACGTTGAGTTACACTTCACCTGTCTTTAAAATAAGTGGAGGGATAAGTGGAGAATTGTTATATCGCAAGCTTGGAACGGAAAGTAACCCCATGTTCGTATTCGAACCAACCTTATTCGCTAGCTATCAGCTAACAAGCAGATGGAGCGTAAATGTGCTTTTCACCCGCGCATTCTCTCCAAATGCCTTCGCTTCGTTCATTGAAGCGCCCATCTTCACCAGCTATTATTCGCTGATGCAGGGCAAGGCGCGCCTCAGCAACACCACAACCAGCATGCTAAACAACATTTGGAGATACAACGACATTGTGCAAGGCGTGTTTGGTAACATCGGTTTTTCGTGCGAGCGCACAAGTAACATTACGCTTTACGAAAGCGTTTTCGAAGACGGATTTTATAAAAGCAAAGCCACCGACAACGTTAGTTCTTCCTCGTCAAAAGCTGTAAGCGGAGGCATCGGCAAGTCTTTTGGCTGGGGTAAGGCATCAATGGAGCTTAACGCATCGGCCTCTACAAGCAATTATCAGTTGCTAATTGCTCAGAAAGCAATGGATTTCACGATGCGAAAACTATCTGTGGGAATCAAGATAGCCTATCACCCGTGGGACATTTTCTCCGTTGAGCACAACAGCGCATATAACATCGGCCAGCGAAAAGGAAAAGAGTATCTGCTGTTTAACAACAAGCAGACCTTTCTGCACCATCGGCTTAAACTTTATTTGCTACCGGGGAAATGGCAAATAGAAATTTCAAACGAGCTTTTCCAAAGCCACGACAAGAGCATAAGTAACGGCTTTTTTACCGATATTTCTGTGGCCTTGCGCCAAAAAACGTCGGAAGCGACACTCATATATAATAATGTGTGGGGAACAACCAGCTTGGAACAAACCTACAACGCCAATGCGCAGCAGATATACTTGCAAACACGGCTGCGTCCCAGCGAATGGCTTTTGAAACTGGCTTTCTCGCTATAAGCCGGCTTTCGCATGGTTGTGGCATGTCAATCACTCACGTTGGCACTTGAAGTGGTAGGCGTTTTTATGCTTTATCTTTGCACTTGCCTTGCTTTCCAGCGAAAAGAAACAGAATGAAAAGAAAAGCAAGGATGCATACTAATCATGTAGCTGAAAGGGCGTAAGCATGCTTAACGTGAGCCAAACCGAAGTTCAAACCAGCTTAAGGCGTGGGCTAAGGTTGGCGAGAAATGTATCTGTTGGCCACGATTGCTTTCGCTGATAAAGCTTTGAAGGCTTTCGCTTGTATGCGCAGAGAGGTTGCCAACGATGGCCAAAGGCATGCGAAAGGTGGAAAACTTTTGCAACACCTCGCCTGCAAGCCTTGTCTTAAGGTTGAAAAAATGTGGCGAAATGTTGTTGGCAGAGATTATCAAGCCCTCAAAACCTTGATAATAGGCATTGCCCAAAAGGTGGTTGCCATCATCAGCAGTGTTGAGAACGACATCGTTGGCCGAAACTTCGGCCACCAAGATGTTGCCAATGGCATGCTGAACAAACTGAAATTTTGCCATGTCTTAAATCCAAGCGTCGCGCAATTGCGCCATTCGGTCGAACACGATGTTAGCACCTTCGGCCGCAAGTGTGGCGTTAGGCAGTGGTCCGCTGTTAACAGCAATGGTAAAAATGCGTGCTGCAACGCCAGCTCGCACACCCATTGGGGCATTTTCTACCACAATTCCTTGCCAGGGATGCAAATTTCCTGCCTTCGCCAAGCCCATCAGATAAGGGTCGGGAGCGGGTTTTCCACGAGTTACATCGTATGCCGAAACAATCTTATCTGCCGTTACGAATCCCTTAAAGTCGTGTTGCAAGCGATCAATGAGCGGTCGTTGGGCACTCCCTGTCACCACAACAATCTGCATGTTGGCCAAGCGTATCTTCTCCATCAGTTCTAAAACGCCCTCCATGACGGGTGCTTTGGGCAGCAAACCGAAGAGTCGGGCTTTTTCGTCGTACATCATTTGCGCTTCGTCTTCCGAGATATCGCGACCTTGTTGTGCCTTAACCATCTGCTGAATGGTTTCTACGCCACGCATTCCCTCGGTGGCATATACGTCGGCAGCCGTCATTTGCAGTCCGAACTTGGCCATCGCCTCTTGCCAACAGTGGGCATGGTTGGGCATAGAGTCGTAAAGCACGCCGTCCATGTCGAAGAGCACTGCACGCGGTTCGAAACGTTCGTAACCGCGTTGTTCCAAGTAAAGCTTCACTTCTGGTTCGTGACCGAAAGGCAGGCGACAGGAAGTGGAATGAGAAAGATTGTTCATTTATTTGTTTTAAAGCAAGCAAAACGCCTCTTCGCCAATAAGAACGAAGAGGCGTTCGGCATAAATCCATTTTATTTCAGACGTTCTTTGATGGCCTTGCTCTCGGCTTCGTAGCCGGGTTTGTCTAGCAAGGCAAACATGTTTTTCTTGTAAGCTTCAACGCCAGGCTGGTTAAAGGGATTAACGCCAAGCACGTTTCCGCTTATTCCGCATCCAATCTCGAAGAAATAGATGAGCTGTCCGATGTAATATTCGTTCAGTTCTGGTACGCTGATGCGGATGTTAGGCACACCGCCGTCGACATGTGCGAGCAAAGTGCCCAATTCGGCCATCTTATTTACTTCGTCTACGCGCTTACCAGCAAGGAAATTCAGTCCGTCGAGGTTCTCTTCGTCGCTTGGGAACAACAATTTCTTGGCTGGTTGCTCCACACTGATAACCGTTTCGAAGATGCTTCGTTCGCCTTCTTGTATCCATTGGCCCATAGAATGCAGGTCGGTGGTGAAGTCGCATGCGGCAGGGAAGATGCCTTTGTGTTCCTTACCTTCGCTTTCGCCATAGAGCTGTTTCCACCATTCGGCGATGAAGTGGAGCTTGGGCTGATAGTTCACCATGATTTCTATCTTCTTGCCCAGTTGTGTGTACAGCGCGTTGCGTACAGCGGCGTATTGTGCAGCGATGTTTTCTTCAAAAGGCACGCTGGGTTCTGTGGCTTTTTCCATGTCGGCCGCACCATTAACCAGTGCTTTGATGTCGAAACCGGCACAAGCGATGGGCAAAAGCCCAACGGGTGTAAGCACAGAGAAACGTCCGCCCACGTTGTCGGGGATAACAAAAGTCTTGTAACCCTCCTTATCTGCTGCAGCCCTAGCAGCTCCGCGCTTGGCATCTGTGATGGCAACGATAACATCTTTGGCCTCTTGCTTGCCGCGTTGTTCTTCGCATTGCTTCTTAAGCAGGCGGAAAGCGAGTGCAGTTTCGGTGGTGGTTCCCGACTTTGAGATGTTAATCACGCCGAAACGCTTGCCTTTTAGATACTCGGAAAGTTCAGCGAGATAGTCTTCGCCGATGTTGTTGCCGGCGAAAACGATGGTGGGATTGGCCTTGTCGGCCACAAGCCATGCGAAAGAATTGCCCAAAGCTTCGATAACGGCGCGCGCTCCGAGGTAGCTTCCGCCTATGCCAGCAACGACAATAACGTCGCATTTCTCGCGCAAGGTGTTTGCCACTGCCTGCACTTCGTCTAGGAATTGGGGTGTGATTGAACTGGGAAGATGCAGCCAACCCAAGAAATCATTGCCAGGGCAGGTTCCGTTTTCCAAAGCTTCTTGAGCCGCTTTCACTTTCGGCTCGTGAGC
>CAJPTO010000206.1 GCA_905373605.1 uncultured Prevotella sp. | reverse complement strand
CAGCAAAGAGCAAATTGAAAAGGGAAATGGACTTTTGCGTGGAATGTTTAGAACCAGTCTTAAGGCTTGGTTATAGAGCGAGTGGGGGAGTTAAAGAGGGCTGCTGACAAAGGGAGAATGTTCGGCGGATGCTTGTTACAGCGAGAAGCGATGCTGCTTTACATGAGCGTAATGCCCCAAAATCTGAATGATAGGCACACGCTTTAACTCCTTTCCACGCTTAAGACCCTATGCCACTCCATAAAAATAAACAGCCATTTGGCACATTGTTTGCACGCACAAAAGCATAACGGGCATGCCCAAAAACAAATCAATTATGGACAAAAGAGAATATACGCGCTGCCTTATCGTGGGTAGCGGCCCCGCTGGATACACAGCGGCTATCTATGCAGGACGGGCAAACTTGAGCCCAGTGCAATATTGCGGACTGCAAACGGGTGGACAACTCACCCAAACAACTGAGATAGAGAACTTCCCTGGCTATCCCAAAGGGGTGGACGGAAACCAAATGATGGTGGAACTTCGCGAACAAGCCGCACGTTTTGGGGCTGACATACGCGATGGGGAGATTAAAAAGGTGGACTTCAGCCGTAAGCCTTACGTTGTCACCACCGACCGTGGCGTGGAGATTGAGGCCGAAACGGTGATTATTGCCACGGGTGCTTCTGCCAAATACCTGGGCTTGCCCGACGAAGAAAAGTATTCGGGGCAGGGTGTTAGCGCTTGTGCCACCTGCGATGGCTTTTTCTATCGCAACAAAACGGTGGCTGTTGTGGGTGGTGGCGACACCGCTTGCGAAGAAGCTTCCTACCTTGCAGGGCTCTGTTCTAAGGTATATATGATTGTTCGTAAGCCATACTTGCGCGCCTCAGACGTGATGAAGAAGCGTGTGGAGAGCAATCCTAAGATTGAAATCCTTTACGAACACAACACCTTGGGCCTTTATGGAGAAGACGGATTGCAGGGCGCACACCTCGTGAAACGCAAGGGCGAGGCCGACGAGCAACGCTACGACTTGCCCATCGACGGCTTCTTCCTGGCCATTGGGCATAAGCCTAACACCGATGTGTTTAAAGGTTGGCTGGACCTTGACGACATTGGATACATCAAAACCGTTGCAGGAACGCCCCGAACTAATGTGGAAGGCGTGTTTGCCGCTGGCGATTGTGCCGACCCTGTGTACCGCCAAGCTGTTGTTGCAGCAGGTACTGGCTGTATGGCTGCATTGGAAGCCGAACGCTATCTCGGCGAGTTGGAAGCCAAAAAGTAAGGCTGTACACCCAAAGTGCATCAGCATTGCTGGCATGAACATGAGCCCTTGTTGGCATGAGCATCGGCCACAGCTGGCTGAAATCATGCTTTCATTGGCATATAGATACCGCTAGTTCGGGATATGAATCAGTGGTTATGCCAACCGCTATGCGGTAGAGTTGAATCAATTACCCCTCATCGAGGCAAAAGACTGCCATAAGGAGTTGTTCCTTATCCCGAACTGGCATATAGATAGAAAAAAGGCTTCTTGCTGTTTGCAAGAAGCCTTTCACTCTTTTAGGTGCGTACCTTTTTGCATGCCATTTTGCAGCCATTCAAAAAGGGGGTTATGGTTGCTCTATACTAATTCACACCAGTCCGTCAAGTTCTTTTTTCAGGGCGCGCAAGTCGTCCCTCACAGCGAGAAGCGTGTTAAGCACGTGCGTGCTTTTGTTTGCTCCCTCACGATTTTCGTTAATCATTTTGCGTGCGGCGGCAATTTTAAAGCCTCTCACCTTAACCAGCGTGTAGATGTTCTTTAGTAGGTCGATGTCTCTGTCTGTGTACTGGCGCACCTTCGACCCCATTGCGGTGCGCGGTTTAAGCTGCGGCAGCTCGGTTTCCCAATACCGCAGGGTACTCTCATTAACGCCGATGATGTCGCTCACTTCCTTAATCGAGTAGTACAACTTTAGATTTCTGTCAGTCTTCAATACCATGATGGGTTAGCTTTAGGCCCTTTGTGGGGGTGATTTGGGAATAGTCCTTCGTTCGTCTTACGTCGTTTCTTGTTCGGAGAACGTGCAACGTATTTGTTTGCGCACGCTTTAACCTGTAATGGTAACTAAGTTATCCTGGACGAAGTTACATTTATCTCTCTCATGATGCAAAATTACGACATTTCTTTGGTTTTTCCAATCTTTGGAAAAAATAAAATCATCTGCTAAACCAACATTAACAACACTGCATAATATAACCCCTTGGTTAACGGCCAATTGAAAAAAATGTTGTAATTTTGCAACTTAAAACTAAAGGGTGCATGCCATTGGCCGTGCAAGGGCCGTTTTTTAGTGGCACACTCTCATTTCAACAAGACATAAAACATAAATTCAAGATAATAAACGATGATGACAGCGAACGAAATACGCAATTCTTTTAAGCGTTTCTTCGAAGAGAAAGGACACAAGATAGAGGCTTCGGCCCCAATGGTTATTAAAGACGACCCCACACTGATGTTCACCAATGCCGGCATGAACCAATGGAAAGACATCATCCTTGGTACGCGAGACCCAGAGCCACGCCGACGAGCCGACTCGCAAAAGTGCCTGCGCGTGAGCGGAAAGCACAACGACTTGGAAGAGGTGGGCCACGATACATACCACCACACCATGTTCGAAATGCTGGGAAACTGGAGCTTTGGCGACTACTTCAAGCGCGAAGCCATCGACTTTGCGTGGGAGTATCTCGTGGATGTGCTGCACCTTAACCCGCAAGACCTATACGTAACGGTGTTCGAAGGCAGCGAAGAAGAGGGCATCGCACGCGACAACGAGGCCGCTGAATATTGGGCGAAGCACTTGCCAGCCGACCATATCATCGACGGAAACAAGCATGATAATTTCTGGGAGATGGGCGAAACGGGTCCTTGTGGGCCGTGTTCGGAGATACATCTCGACTCGCGTTCGGCCGAAGAAAAGGCCAAAGTGCCTGGCGCAAGCCTTGTAAACAAGGATAATCCGCAGGTTATCGAGATATGGAACATCGTCTTCATGCAATTCAACCGCAAGGCCGACGGCTCGTTGCAGCCACTGCCGATGCACGTTATCGATACGGGTATGGGCTTCGAACGCCTTGTGCGCGCCCTGCAAGGCAAGACATCCAACTACGACACTGATGTTTTCCAACCCGTGATACAAGAGATTTCACGACTCTCGGGCTTAAAATATGGTGAAGACGAAAAGGTGGATGTGACCATGCGCGTGGTTGCCGACCACCTCAGAGCTGTGGCTTTCTCCATCGCCGACGGACAATTGCCCAGCAATGCCAAGGCCGGATATGTTATCCGCCGCATCCTTCGCCGCGCCGTGCGTTACGCTTACACCTTCTTGGGGCAACGGTCGGCCTTCATGTTCAAGCTTCTGCCCACCTTCATTCACGAGATGGGCGACGCCTATCCCGAACTGAAAGCACAGCGCGAACTTATCGGCCGCGTGATGAAAGAAGAGGAAGACTCGTTCCTCCGCACCCTTGAAAAGGGCATTTCGATGCTCAACGATGAGATGGAACGCCTAAAGGCCGAAGGAAAAACCACACTCGATGGTGCACAAGCTTTCCGCTTGTTCGACACTTACGGCTTCCCACTCGACCTCACCGAGCTTATCTGCCGCGAAAACGGGCTTGAAGTGGATGCCGCACAGTTTGATGTGGAGATGCAGAAGCAAAAAGAAAGGGCGCGCAATGCCGCTGCCGTGGAAAACTCCGACTGGGTTGTGCTGCGCCAAGGCGAACAAACCTTCGTGGGATACGACTATACCGAGTACGAATGCCATATACTTCGCTACCGCCAAGTGACCCAAAAGAAGAACACCTACTTCGAATTGGTGCTAGACTTCACACCATTCTATGGTGAGATGGGTGGACAAGTGGGCGACTGCGGCGTGCTTGTCAATGGTGAAGAAACCGTTGAAATCATCGACACGAAACGCGAAAACAACCAGAGCATACACATCGTTAAGGCACTTCCCAAAGACTCCGAGGCCGATTTTATGGCCTGTGTGGACACCGACAAGCGCGAAGCCAGCGCGGCAAACCACACTGCAACCCACCTGCTAGACTATGCCTTGAAGGTGGTTCTTGGCGAACACGTGGAGCAGAAAGGCTCTTTGGTGGCTCCCGACACGCTTCGCTTCGACTTTTCGCACTTCCAAAAGGTGACGGATGAAGAGCTTCGCGAGGTGGAACGCCTTGTTAACGACCTTATTCGACAAGACTTGCCCCTAGACGAACACCGCGAAACGCCCATCGAAGAGGCTAAAGCTATGGGTGCAGTGGCTCTTTTCGGTGAGAAATATGGCGATACGGTGCGCGTGGTGCGCTTCGGACCCAGCTGCGAGTTTTGTGGTGGCATCCATGCACGTAGCACTGGTCGCATCGGAATGTTCAAAATCGTTAGCGAAAGCAGTGTGGCAGCCGGCATCAGGCGTGTGGAATGCATGACGGGTAAGCGTTGCGAGGAGGCCATTTATGTGCTGGAAGACACCCTGCGTGGCATTAGGAACCTCTTTAATAATGCCAAAGACCTGCAAAGCGTTATCACCAAGTACATGGAAGAACACGACGTGATGCGCAAAGAGATAGAAAAGTTCTCGGCGCAGGCTGTCGAACGGCTGAAAGATAACCTCGTGGCAGGTGCTAAAGACGTGCATGGGCTGAAGGTGGTTAAAGCCGTGTTGCCCATCAATGCCGAACAAGCCAAGAACCTGGTGTTTAAGGTTCGCGAGGCCATTCCCCACAACTTGGTGTGCGTTCTCGGCTCAACAGCCAACGACAAACCTTTGCTGAGCATCATGTTGAGCGACGATGTGGTGAGCGAACGCAACGTCAACGCAGGGCAAATCATACGCGAAGCCGCCAAACTGATACAAGGCGGCGGTGGCGGACAGCCCCATTATGCATCGGCTGGAGGTAAAAACCTTGATGGCATTTCTGTTGCTGTAGACAAGGCCGTGGAGCTGGCTTGCCAGTAATATGCGTCACTCCTCTCTCCACTTCGTGCGGAGAGGGGAGTGATTGTTTTCTCATGCAATGCATACTTTCATGTTGGTGCAGGCCACTTTACCACAATACATCGGGCAAAGTGGTGCTTTTGAGGGTTATATTCACGAACAACCAACAACAAACGCAGCTGAAATGCCATCATACCTTTCACAAAGTCCTAGAAAAATCCGTCTTTTTGCCTTACCATAGCATCCGCCCAGCACGGCTTTTTGCTTTCGGCACAACCCAAACACCCACCTTCAGGGCAGCCAACACCTGCCCTTAACCTTCAAACAAATACAACAATGCTCAACCCTTCTTTACGCAATGCCCTCAAGCGCGGCTTTCTTTTCTTCGCCGCCTCGGTATTGTTGCTTACTTTTCAGTTTCTCTTTGTGTTGTTCAGCAGCAACACCTTGGAGATAATGTCGCCCCTCGGCTATGCCTTTTATCTGGCTTCGTGCCTGTCGCATGCCGCTTGTTTGGCGCTTCTGCCATACCTTATATATATGCTCATCGCCTTTGTGGGGCGCATTCGCCTTGCTGTGGTGGTGCATTTTGTGTTAGTGGCCCTGCTTGTACTGCTCGTTTTCCTCGACTCGCAGGTGTATGCCATCTATCGTTTCCACATCAACGGCTTTGTGCTGAACATGGTTTTCGGCCCTGGTGCCGGAGCGAAAGGCGTGTTGTGTTTGGCATCAAGT
>CAJPTO010000205.1 GCA_905373605.1 uncultured Prevotella sp. | reverse complement strand
CAGAATTCCAAGCCCCTTGCTTTTGCGTTGCTTCACCGTTTCGCGCGAGATGTGCAGTGCTTCGGCAATCTCTTGCAGTTTTTTCCCCTCCATATACAGCAGCAAAACTTCACGCTGGCGGCGTGGCAGCTGGTCGATGCGCAAGAACAACTGGCGATATATCTCCTCCGAAAACAGCTCTTCTTGCCCATCGGGGCCAATATGCATCTCTTCATGCGTGCTGCATACGTGGCGAACATAACTTTCTTCCACATTGCGATGGCGCAAAAAGTTGATGCAATGGTTGCGAACCGCGTTGTAAAGGTAGGCTTTGAGCTGGCTTTCGTTGGTAAATGTGTTTTGTTGTTGCCACACACCAGACATGACATCTTGCACAATGTCTTCTGCAGCAGTGTCGTTGGCCGTGATTTTCATGGCATAAGCCACCAAAGCTTTATAGAAAAGCCTATAAAGCATGGTTAGTTCCGTGTTGTTCCATCGGTGTGCGGCATTGATGTCCAGGGGTTCTTTCTCCATGCGAACGATTGGTTTGAACACAAAGGTACGCAAAAAATCTGAAATTCTAATGCCTGTTTCCCCAAAAGCCTTTTATTCGATGCCTGAATTTGTTAGCTGCGATAGGCTCTCTTATGTCCATGCCTCGCACTCCCCCGTTGTTACGCAGAGGCTATGTCGCGGTGATGGATGCAATGCCGGCGTTCTTCCTCGCAATTACCAGCTTCCAACTTCACGGTCTGCGAATTCGGCCGCCCCGTTTCCTTTAGAATCGGCTTGAGAAGCATCGCCCGCTTGGCTGCCTATTACGAGTGTTGTTCCGTTGGAGTTACACAGGAAGAACACCTTTGTGCATATCATTTCGATTTTCGGTTTGGTATATCTTTTCTTTTTCATACTATTTTATGCTTTAACGGCTAGGTTGGCATTGCGCTTATAAGGCGTGCGGCAACTTGTACGTGCAGCACTCTTAGCTCACTGCAAATATCTATCTCACCAAAATCTTCTTGTTTCTGTGCACATAAACTTGACCCCTCTGCAGCTTTTGGCCTTCCATCTTCTTACCCTCGAGTGTGTACCAAACGTCATTTTGCAGTGGCATCGCCTCTTCAACGTTCTTTGCGATACCCGTTGCCTCGTCGGCTACAAATTCAAACTGCTTGGCGGCAGCAGCAGAAGTGAACTTGAAGTAGGCACGCAAGCCGGGCAAGGTGCGCGCGTTGTTGGCGGGTAAGAAAAGCTTGTTGCCCATTAGAAACTGCTCGCTGTTGTCTTCGGCCAACACCTTATGGTGGAATGTTCCGCAAAACGCTACGCCGTTGTGGCTGACAAGTCCCGCATTCTGGGCAACGACATTCACGTTTTGCATCGTCCATGCTTTTATTTCGGTAGCCGTTTTCAATAAGTAAGGCACGCCGGCAACTAGCTTTGTCGTTGGCTTAAATGTCAGTTTGTTGTTTTCCGCGGCAGTGAAAGCCATCAGGCAGTGCGTTCCGAAAGCCTCTTGCAGCTGTTCTGTGCTCATGTCGAATGGAAGGCAAATCGTATTCCATCGTTGGGCTTTGATTTTCCTTTTAACCACCACTGCAGTGGCATTGGTTCTAAGGATTTTGTTTGCAGGCTTCTTTTCGTCCAGCACAAACGCTCGTCTAAATGCATTTTCTTCCAATGGGATAAATCGTATTTCGCCCTCCTTTATGTCGAACAGCCCTGTGAGTGCATGATACACTTCATACTTTGGCAAGTTGTATGTCAAGCCAAAGACGTTAAGCATCTTCAACGTGCGTTCGTCCAGCGTAAGTTTCAATTTGTTTTTCTTGTCTTTCTCAGCCATCACCGCAACATTGGGTTGGTAGCCATAAAAGCAGTCGCCCTCGGAAAGCGTTGTACAATCTATTTCGGGTGCAGTTGTGGCAGGTTTATGTTCCGCCATGACGTGGTCTGTTGCGTTGTTTTCCACCAGAAGTGCGGGAAATCGATTACGGAAGAACGTTCCACGCACAAATCCCGACAGCACATCGCCTGTTTGTAACGGAACCTTGTTGTCGAACTTGAAGGCCACGCATCCTGTTTCATCGCGAACGAATGCCCACGACTCGCGGATACACACCACCTTTGCCTTGTTCAGTGTCAACTCCGTTAGGTTTTCTGTGTCGGCTTGCCTGTTAAACTCGCGGATGTTATTGGCTTTCTTCATGTGTTTTTCCCTTAGTGGCGCGAGAGATAGCTCTTTGTTGGCGTGTATTAATCCAGCAGGCTGTTCAGTGCTGTCCATCATTGCGTGGCCACAGCCTTCCTCCTTTGTGCAAAGCCGTTTGCACGCTGTTGCTTCCTGACCAATGTGGCGGCTATTGCTGTAGTTTAAGGTGTGTGCAACGCCTTGTGCACTTGTTGTTTCGCTCGCAAAGAGCATTGATACGCAAAGTAGCTTGTTGATGATGAGCATGGTAACAGAATTAGTCATTTGTTTTATGGTTTAGAAAAGAATGTCGTTTAGCTATTCGGGCGGTGTCTTGTCTGCCAGATGTGCGTTGTAAAACTGCACATATTGTTGCGCCACCTTCACCTGTTCGTGGTGTTTGGCCACATATTCCACACTTTGGCGTTTGAGCATTGTCAGCTTGTGGGTGTCGCTGATGGCCTTTTCCAACTGCCTATACACGTCTTCTTCGGTGGGGAGCACGTTGATGATGGGGTGTAGGTGTGGCTCTCCTAGCAGCTCGTAGCCCTCTGGCTCGCCCCCACCTGCACAAACAATGCCCTTGCTCATGGCCAAAAGCGGGTTCATGGAGGGCGTGTAGCTGTACAGTTGGTCGAGAATGATGTCGCTGCCCTCCATCAATTGTTGATATTGCGCGAAAGGCACCGACTCGGCAATGAGCAATTCCACCTTCTCGGGATAGTTCTCCTTGAGCCTAAGCGCGGCAGCCAGCATCACGTCGGTACCCTTATAGGCATGGCGCGCCTTGTTGATGCCGATGAATATTTTCACCTTTTGGCCAACGGGAGCGATGCCAGCAGGGGTCGAAGGCATGCGGATGGGGTAGGGGATGAACACGGTTTTGTGGGGGAAATGTGGTTCATAGCACACCCAGTATTCGTAAAGTCCGGTGATGATGCCGTCACAATCCCGTGCGATGAGCTTGTTCAAGCGTTCCTTGGCCGTGCCAATCCAGTCGGCCGTTTCTTTCAGTGCGTCTGCATTTTGCCTTAGTTCGTTGCCCAAGTTAAAGTCGCTGTAACGCAAGGGCATGCGCGTTCGGCATTCGTTCACCCAGTAATAGTCCATGCCGAATGCGCAAAGAAACACGCACTTGTTGTGTCGCCGCAGGTATCGGTAGAAAGAAAAGAGCCTTTCGGCCTTCAATTCAACGAACATGGGGTTGATGAGTTGCACCACATCATATCCCCTAAACTTAGGCAAAGCGGCCAAAAGTCGGCGCATGAAGCCGATTTTGCCCCCCAACCCAGCGTTTCGTTGCAAGTCGATGTCGCGCGGATAGTTTTTCCAAAAGTCGCCGTTGGATGCCACGGTTACTTCATGTCCCAGCAGTCTAAGCCCTTCTGCTAGCCCATTGTGCACGTTGCTGTATTCGCCGAGCAATAAAATCTTCATGATGCGAGTCTTGGCAGCAGTCTACAAAGCAGGCGTCTGCCCGCCCTAAAGTTTGAAATGCGCCTAAACCACTGGTATTTTTGGCTGTATGGCTTGTCGGGAAGGGGGAATAGTCCGTTGCGGTGCAGCCGTTCCACGCACTTTTCGAGGTGTTTGGGTGAGCGTGTGTCGATGATAACCTTGTAAAGATAGTCCATTGTTAGTTGTGCCACGCGCCTTTGCAGCGCATCGCGGTTGGCTGTGGGGCCAGTGGCAGCCATTTTCTTGAGTTGCAGCAGCACGCCTTCCAAGTCAGACAATCGTTTAGCCACGCTTTTGGTGTCCCTTCGGCGCGTGATGGAGTCTTGGCGCACGCGATAGAAGTAGGCGTTGGCGTTTGTGACGAACACCCGTTCGGCACGTAGCAGCAATTGTGGCGTAAACTCTTCGTCTTCGTGGTATATGCCGTTGCGAAACCTTAGCGAGCCAGCCAGCTTACGCTTGAAAATGTATCCCCAAACAGCCGAATGCAGGTTGTTGTGCCGCATGTAGTAGGCACCGTCAAAGGGTCCATGATAGTGTATGGGAACGTTCTTCGTTGTGCTTTGTGCTTGGTTAAACATCACCATGTCTGGGTTTTGGTATCTCACGATGTCGAGGCAATGCTCGTAAGGAGCGCGCAACAGGTAGTCGTCGGCATCGATGAACTGGACGTATTCGCCCGAAGCGATTTTCAACCCCATGTTTCGGGCGTGTCCCAGGCCGCCGTTTTTCTGCCGCACGTATATGAAGTTGTCTTCCATGTCTTTCAGGTCGTTGATGGGCGAGCGCAAAGAGCCATCGTCTACGATGATTATTTCGCGTTCGTCTTTGCTTAGCGACAGTGCCATGACGCTGTCAAGGCATTGCCGCAGCATGTCTACAGGTTCGTTGTAATAAGGAATGATAAAGCTAATCATTTTGTTCTCATGAATCGGTGTAACAATAGATATATCTTGCAAAGGCTCTTTACGCCGAAAAGCTTCGCCCATAGTGCCTTTGTCCGCAGATGTAGCGGCATCGGGGCTTTAAGCACGAAAGGCCAGGTGAGCGTTTCTTCGGGGTAGGAAAGGCGGATGGTGGTGTCGCCCAGCCGGTAAATGTCAATCTGTATGTTCAGCAGGTGCAGGTAGAAGCGCGCTTGCTGTTCGGCCGTGCATGCTGTGGGCGGAATGATGCTTTTGTGCACACGCAGGTTCCACACCAGCAGTTGCGCCAACTCGAAAGCATTGGCACGCTGCGTTATGCCTTCGGGGTTGAGCCAATAATGGTAAGCACCTTGGTTTATGGTAAGGATGTTACCCGATTTGGCCAGCAGCCGGGCGGTGGTGATGAGGTCTTCGAACACTTTTCCCTCTGGAAAGCGCACGTTGGCAAAGAGCTGTGCGCGCCACAGCTTGTTCCAAGCGTAGGCATGGGTGTATCCTTGCTCTTCATACCAATATCGGGCGGGTGCATGGTGTTCGCGTTCATCGAATGTTAGCCAGCGTTCGTTGGGCGAGAGCCAGCCCACAAGCACGGGAAACTCCACGATGTTGCACTGTGGATGGCGGAAGAAAGCATCAGCCGCCGCTTCAAATGTGTCTGGTGCCAGGGCGTCGTCGGCATCAACGAAAGCCAAAAATCCACCTTTGGCCTGCGCAATGCCCGTGTTGCGCGCCTTGCTCAGCCCGCCATTGGGTTGGTGCAGGGCTGTAACTCTGTTGTCGGCAGCCGCCCACGCATCGCATTTTTGCGCGCTGCCATCGGTAGAACCGTCGTCTACGAGCAGCACTTCGATATTGTCAAACGTCTGTTTCAGCACGCTTTCCACACAGCGGTCCAGGGTGTGCCGCATGTTATATACAGGTATGACAACACTTATGAGCATGATGTTTTGTTTACAAAGTTACATTAAAAAGCAATAATGACCAAAATTATTCGTTGTTATAGTCAAAAAGATTTGCTTTTGGAAACAACTGCCTATGCTTGAACGCACATTTGCCGCCATGTTGACTGGCTACCAGCGGCTGGTACTAGCACTACCAGCGAGTGGTAGCCCTGGTACCAGCGAGTGGTAGCCACACTACCAGCCGCTGGTAGCC
>CAJPTO010000204.1 GCA_905373605.1 uncultured Prevotella sp. | reverse complement strand
GTATTGAAAGGACCAATGCGTGGATGGATTCATATAGGAGCGTACTCAACAGGTTTGACACCACACAAACCAGTTGGGAGGGATGGAACTATATCGCATTTATACTGATTTTTCTGAAAAAGATAAAAAAGAGGGAAAAGTCTAGATGACTTCAATCTTTTCCACTCAACAGCGAAGCGGAAATCTTAGCAAGAACAACATCATTGCCACACAACATTTCCTGTTTTAGAGAGAATACAATGACAACATGCATTCTCATCGTAAAAAAATCACTAACTTTGCTGCGAAAGAAACAACAGCAAAAAAACGTGCTAGTCGAGGACTTTCGATAACGGCAAACTGACCGGCAATACAGATAATGGCTCATAACACTTGCCCTGCCTTGCTGAAACTAAAATAAACAACCGCCCTTTAAGGCACGATGTTCCCGACTGGGAGGTATTCTCAACCGGGATTTCTCTTTAAAACACAATAAACGATGAAGAAATTTATTCTACTATTACTGCTACTTGCGGCAAGTCTTTGCTTGCCTGCATCTGCCGCAAACCAGAAGCCGTTCACCATTCCTGAAGTGAAAGAATGGAAAGGCGGCGAAGGAACACTCGTGTTCTCGGGGCGCATCGTGTGCAATGGTGCAGAAGAAAGGCGGGTGGCGCTGCTGCTGTCCCAAGACTATGCGCAAATGTTCGGCGCTACACTCACCATCGCTCGAGGCAAGGCGCAAGAGGGCGACATCGTGTTGCAGCTGAAAGCCGACAAAACGCTTGGCGAAGAGGGATACACAATGGGCATCGACAAGCTGGTTGGCCTTACGGCCGCTAAAGAGAAAGGCCTGTTTTGGGCCACGCGAACGCTGTTGCAACTGGCCGAACAATCGCCGACACGAGCCTTGCCACGCGGCTTTATCACCGACAAGCCCGACTATCCATTCCGCGGTTTCATGCTCGACTGCGGCCGAAAATTCTTCTCCATCGACATGCTTCGACAATATGTGCGCATGATGGCCTATTATAAGATGAACGTTTTCCACATCCATCTCAACGACAATGCCTTCCATTGGTTCTACAATGGCGACTGGAGCCGTACGCCAGCGGCGTTCCGCATGGAGAGTAATTGGTTTCCCGGACTCACTGCACGCGACGGACATTACACCAAAAAAGACTTTATCGACCTGCAATTGCTTGCCGACAGCTTGGGCGTTGAGATTATTCCCGAGATAGATGTGCCCGCGCATTGCCTCGCGCTTACACGTTATCGCCCCGAATTGGCCAGCAAAGATTATCCGCCCGACCACCTAGACTTGCTTAACCCACAAACGCAGGTGTTCTGCGACTCGCTCTTCACCGAGTATCTTTCAGGCAACAATCCCGTTTTTCGTGGCAAGTATGTGCATGTTGGGACAGACGAATATTCAAACAAAGACCAAAAGGTGGTGGAGAAGTTCCGCGCTTTCACTGACCATTACATCCGCCTTGTGGAACGATTTAACCGCAAGGCCGTTATCTGGGGGCAGCAAACGCACGCCAAAGGCACAACGCCCATCAAGGTAGATGGCGTGCTGATGTTCGCATGGTCTAACGATTACGCGAAGCCCGACGAGATGATGAAGCTGGGATATAACCTCGTCAGCATCCCAGACGGGCAGGTTTACATCGTGCCGAAAGCCGGATATTACTACGATTACCTCGACACCAAATGGCTTTACAACGAATGGACACCAGCAAACATCAACGGGATGAAGTTTGCCGAACGCCATAAGCAGATTGCTGGCGGGGCTTTCGCCGTGTGGAACGACATCGTGGGCAATGGCATCAGCGACAAGGATGTGCATTATCGCGTGCTGCCTGCACTCAAGACAATGGCAACGAAGATGTGGACTGGCGCAAATGCTTCGTTCGCTTATGATGATTTCACTAACCTCGGACGCGCCCTGAGTGAAGCACCTGGCATGAACTATGCCGGCTATTTCCCAACGGGAAAGGTGTTCGAACAGGCTGTTGTGGCCCCTGGAGCTGTGCAAGAGATACCCCAAATTGGTTGGAACTATCGCGTTAGCTTCGACATCGAGGCCAAAGCAGAACCACGCGGCACAGTGCTTTTCTCCTTTGGCGATACGCGTTTCTTCCTTTCGGACCCCATATCGGGCAAGATTGGATTTGCACGTGACGGCTATCTCAACACCTTCGACTACCAATTTTTCCCAGGCGAGAAGGCTCATGTGGCTGTTGTTGGCAACCAAGAGAAGACTTCGCTTTACATCAACGAACGCCTGGTGAGCGACCTTCCCGTGCGAAAGATGAACTTTGGCAAGCGAGGCGATATGTATTACATCAGTACGTTGGTGTTTCCGCTGCACCAGGCTGGCCAATTCAACAGCAAGATTACGAACTTGAAGGCAGAAAGCGAGAAATGAAATTAAAGGTGAAAGAGTGAAAAGACGATTTAAAGGTGAAAGAGTGAAAAGGGGAAAAGGTGAAAAAATGGCTAACGCCGTGTAAAAGGGAAGGAGGGAAAAGGGGAAAGGATGGGAAAGATGGGCATCGACAAAGTCGACTTGATGCTTAAAGTCAATGCCACCCAAAGTCAAGATGGCTCACTTTATAATCGCGTACAACAATCTTTCAAGAGTAAATCATTGTCCACAAGAAGGTTTAGGTCATTACTCTCGTACTGATGGAACGCCACAAAAGCATTGCCGGCCTACACAAAGAAAGCTTTGCATAGGCCGGCATGGTGTGCTAGAGATGGCTGTTGTGCGGCTACTGTCTTGCGTAAAGGCTCACAACTGGGCCACCAAGGCAGCATGCACGAAAGGCATCAGTTGTCGAACGGATTGGCAATTGGGTTCCTCAACAACGTAATGACGTTGGTGGGTTCGTTCTCATCGGTCAACGTCACGTAGCTAGGCGATTTGAGATTGTCGGTAGAGAGCGTGAACGTTCGCGCTTGCTGCATTGTCCCGAAGGGCACGCCGGCATTGCTGTAATTGCCATGTTGGTTGTAGTAATTACCGTCAAGGCTTGTCTTTCCTGTATATCTCAGCGAGATGCGTGCATCGCCGAGCCGTTCGTACTCGAACAAATAAACAGCCCCATATCCGCTGGATATTATAGAAAGCCCGAATTGGGGAGCAGGCTGGCTTTGTGAAATCTTAGCTAAGCCAAAGATGCCATATTGGATTACCTCTGCACCAGCTGGCAGCTGACTGGCAGATGCCTTGAGCTGATCCCAGTAAGGCTTTGCAAACTCGCCCAGCCTGCTGTAGGTAACAAACCACATGTTGTTGACAAAGAGTTCGGACAAAGGCGGCTTTACCGGATGAAGCACCACCGAATTGTCTGCCGGGTTGAGCCAGTTGTCGTCTTCCGAATAGGTGAATCCGCTGATGGTTTTGCCCTCGAAGATTACCGGGCTGTAGAGTTTGATGCCCTCTGGGGTGTACATGAACGGCATTTCCATGGTGAGAGCGGTTTTGGTGTCGGTGAAACTCATCTGCCGATAGCTCATCGTTACCGTGTATTTGTTGTCGCCCACTTGGAGGCTGTAGCGTGAATAATCCATCAGTTCAATGGTTTCAGCCAGCTTGCCCAAATAACCGTCCCACGTTTCACCATCTTTGAGCGGTGTCATCACGATGCGCGACCCATGTTTTTTGCCCACGAGCGTTATCTTCTCCGGCGAGAAGCTGATGACGCGGAACTCGAAGTCGCCCTTCATTCCCTTTCCGTCTTCGCCAATGTTGTCGGGGTTGTGCGGGTCGGAGAAGTAGTGAAAGAGCGGGTTATACTCGTCGAAAGAGAGAATGAGCCCTTGGCTTTGCTCAATTTTAAAGTGCGTCGCACACGTTGTTTCGGGTTTGTAGGCCTCGTTTTGCACGGTAACGAGGCTGTTGTCGTCAAACTTAAGCAGCACGTTATACCCCCCATACTGTGTGTCGGGATAATATTCCATCAGCCATCCGCCTTTAGCCCCCACGAGGGTTTCGCGGCATTGTGCCATTGCTTCAGATATTCGTTGAGAGGCCGACTTGTCGAAGACATCGTCCACTTCGTTCTTACATGCGGTGAATGCGGCCACAACCGCCAACCACAAAATGGTTAAATGTATCTTTTTCATATCGCCTGCTATTTTAAGTTCTTCAAGTCGAGGGTGTTGATGGTTGACACCCTACGTGTAACAACAGCCCTAAGTTGGTCGAGATTGATGCCCCATGCCTCAAGGAAGTATTTCTTCATGATGTCCAGTTTAGTCGCGATGGCATCCCTTCCAGAGGTATCCACCTCGGGTTGCCTCAGGTAAGACAGCATGGGCACCTTGAAATAGGCGGGTACGGGATTGCCATCCTTATCGTACACTGTGTCGCCATTCTCGTTTGTTTGGTAAACGGGTTTTCCTGCATGGTTGGTAATGGCGTAGAGCTTATTGCCATAAACGAAGTAGCCCTGGAGCTTTCCATCCTTGTCGTATCGATAGTACAGCGTTTTGTGCACATCGTACATGGGAATGGGCTTGCCGTTGGCATCGGTCATGTAAATGTTCTTTCCCTTATCGTCCTTTTGATACACCGTTTGGCCGTTTCCATCCTTAACGACGACGAGAAATCCGTTGGCATCTGTTTCGGGTATGAGATTTCCCTTGCTGTCCTTGAGGTAGATGTAATTGCCCTTTGCGTCTCTGGCATAGAGCACATCGCCAGCGGCATCGGTCTTAGCCACCACACCGCGGTTGAGAATTTTCTGCCAAGCCTCGGGAGTGCAGGTAACGTAGGTGGAATAAATCTCGGCAAAGTCTTCATTGTACTCACTGCTGGCATATCCCGTAACAAATCCCTCTTTGGGAGCATTTTCGTCGTCCACGTTAATCCAGTCGTTAGAGTGATACTTGCCAGCCGATACCGTTTGGAACTCGGTGGAATACGATTTCTTTTGGTTGAGAATGTGGCAAAACTCGTGGTGCATGGTGTGGAAGAACCAATAGTTGAGGTCAAGCGGCATCGCCCTTTTGTCGGCGAAGGGGTCTGTTTGGTTCACATAGATATTGTCGGGGTCGAGGGCATTGATTCTGAAGAGCGTAATCTGTATGCCCCCTTCAGCCGTACCCAGCACGATTTTGTTTTGGCCGTCGTATTGTGGAGTACCAAGAAGCTGTATCACGCGGAAGCAATTGCTGCGCAAGAAGTCTTCGCCGGCCAGTTCGGTGTAGGCATCCAACCACACGTGCTTTAGCAGCCTGGCCATAGCCTTGGCGTTGGTGGTGTCGGCAGGCGCAACGTTATATGCATTGTTGCTGAGCCTGTCGTTGTAGAGGTAATTGAACTGGATGTTGTAAGGAATGGCGTACTCCTTTTCCAGCCACTTGTCGAAAGCCGTCGACCTCATGGCGTCTGGTTTGAATATGCTGTCGCTGCTAACATCATCACTGGTGCAGGCACCCACAAGTGCCAATGCACAGAGCAGCATCAATGTATGGAGATGTTTCATTGTTTGGTTCCTTTCTCATTATGATTGCTTACCTTGGGTTGGCTTGCAAGCCGTTTTGTATAACTTCGGAGGGCAGCTGGATGGCACCGCGCAAGTCGCCAGCCTTGAACAGTCGCGGTTGACTTTCGCCATCCACGACGTGGCTAAACTGTATGCCATAGCGCTTGATGTCAATGAAGCGTTGGCCTTGGTGCAAGGTTTCGATGCGTCGCATGTGCAGGATGAGGTACAGCAGGTTGGTTTGCGTGCCCGCCTCGATGGTGAATCCCTGTGGGG
>CAJPTO010000203.1 GCA_905373605.1 uncultured Prevotella sp. | reverse complement strand
TGCATTTAGCTCAGCTTTTTCATGCAAAAAGCATGGCTAAGTGCCGCATTTAGCAGACCTTTTTCATGCAAAATGCACAGCTATTTGCGGCACTTAGCACGTGTTTTGCACTAAACACCGACTAAAAGGGGCAAAATGGCGTGTCAGATGCCACTTCTCGTCCCTTACTTTTCTGCAACAACCCCATGCGAGAATGAATTATTTGCGGCCGATGGCCAAATTATGGCGCGCGAGGATAGCCATAATGTTAAAATTTATACTGAAAACTTTACTTTTCCTTGCTTGCATCAACGCTTCTTCATTCATGCTGTGTTCTTTCCTTGAGCAAAAAAGCAATGCCACAGCAAGCGTCTTGTGTCTTGAACCCACAAGCCAACTGCCAATTTGCAGCCAATCACACCTTATCTTCACTTTTAATGTACGCTAGTTACCACAGGCTTACTGCCAGTTTGCAGCCAATCACACCTTATACGCTTGTTGTTTGCCTGCCTATTTTTTCAATAAGTTTCCTTGCAAAACCCTCAACACAGACATTATTATTAAGTTAAAGATTGCAAAGTTTCGTATTGTTGTAAAATAAAACGCTATCTTTGTGCAAAATATAGCCGCATGGGCTGATGAAAGTCCGAGGAAAAACGCCATTTGCAGTAAAAAATACTCATCAACTAAATATACCACAATGCGAATAACCGTAGTAGCGAAGAACGCAGGCAGAAGAAAAGAACTGGGGAAACGCCCGTTGGAACTGGCCAAAAACCCGCAAACACTGCAACAACTGCTGGAAGAAATCACCCTTTTAGGCTTGGCCGAGGCGCAAGCCGAACGCACAAACCAACCGCTTTCGCAAGCCGACATAGACGCGCAAGCCGAAGAGGGGCGTGTGCGATTTGCCGAGAGCTACGCCACAAACAACGATACGCCCGAAAAAGCACTCGAACGCATGAAGCAAGCTTTCGAAGATGGGCTGTTTCGCGTGTTTGCCGATGGTGAAGAGATTACACAATGGCAAGCTCCGCTGGCCCTTCACGAAGACAGCGAACTGGTTTTCATTCGCTTCACCATGCTTACAGGCCTCTGTTGGCGAATGATTTTCTAGCCAGTTTGGGGAAAATGTACGTTGCACATACGGCTGATGCAACGGCTCGTAAACTTACAAACTATAATCTGATTGGCTGTTTTCTCCACACAAGTGGTTGAAACATCATTGATAAACATGCGCCAAACAGCATTCGCCGCACACAATTAGCCTTTTCACTTACGCCTAAACCACACCTTATATATGCAAACTTTCAAAGAACTGGTGGCACTGTGCCACGATTACCTCAAAGCTCTCGACAAGGGCAAGCTAAACAAGTACGAAAAACAATTCGTAAAAGAACTACTTAGCAACAAAAATGAAATTCGAGAGTATTCTTTCAACAGCGACATCATTGAAAAGATGCCCCTCGAAAGTGCGGATGCGCTAGTGAATGCTGGCGGAGCACTGCCCAATCTCTTGCCAGAAGAACTGTCGAAGCTGCTGGCAAACTATCTACATACCCTTGACGAGTCGTCGCCCACGCGTGGAATATATCGCATTAGTCTGCGTCGTCGTGAGGAAAACCTAAGCAACAGGAAAGAAAGCATCAAGGAAGCCTACTTCGCTTTCTTTGTCTTTGCACGCCTCGGAGGCGACATTTCGATGCTTGCCTGCGGACAATACCAGGTGAAGGACTGGAATTGGGGATCCCCAAATTATGCACATGTCATTACGGCTTACCTCATTGAGCACGACGAACGCGCCATACAAGCGGCTCGCGATGTGATTACCAGCGAAAACAATGTGGGCGTGTTGACAGCCGACTTGATACGAAGCATCGAACGAACAGACAATGAAGAGTTGCATACCCTGCTGCTGCAAACGCTAAAAGCCGCACAGCTGCAAGAGGGCTTGCGCCAAAGCATCGTTGAAACGGGCGATGAGTTTAACCTCAACTTCTACCAACGCCTGCTGCAAACCATCGAAGAAGAAAACATGCTTCGCTTCGCATCAGTGCGCCGCGCCGTGCAAACATGGGTTGGATTGGGCTACGAAGAGATAGAAGACAAGGACATTAAGACCATCTTTAACGCCATCCGCACCTTCTTCCGCAACCCCGAGATGCGCGAAGAAGCCTATCGCGGCGACAACCCATTGCTCACTTACGTGGCCCTTTACTCGGCCGGACTGGATGATTTTGCGCAGAGCGAAACGGCAGCACTCAACATCATCGACAGCCAATGCCCGCAACAAGTGCGCGTGGCAGCCATATATTACCTGAGCCGAAGCGACAACTTCGACCCCGAAGCGCACATCGAACTGGTGTGCAGACACCTTGACGACAAGTATGTGCTGGCCTTAACGATGACCGAACTCAACGACAGCAAGCGCTTTGCGAAGGTAGATCGCGGTGAGCTTGGTCGCTATTCGGACAAGGAACACGCGCTGTACATGCAGCTTTTCGATGCCATTTACCAATGGCACAAAGGCGCAAAGAGCAACGAAACACTGCGTTATGGCGGCTTTGAATGGTTCGCCATGAATGTTGGAACGTCGTTAACCATCGATGTTTTGTGGTATCTGGCCGCCCGACTAGGCGACACCAGCAGCATAGACCGCTACCTAACGCTGAAACAGCCCTCGAGCTACATCCACTGCATGCGCGATTATGCCTGGGGTTCAGACAACGAAAAGCGCAAGCCCATTGATGTTTTCATCGCCGATTTCTTCCCTAAAGGCAGTGATGAATGTCGTGCACAGTTTGTTGTTAACAACCTTATGGGCATGGAAAACGACAAGTTTGAACGCTTTGCAAAGGTTGCCGCCAAGCAGACTTACAACGAAGAGCAGGTGAAAACGCTGGAAAGCAAACTCAAGTCGAAGGTGTCTACCACCCGCCAACGTGCCGTGTCCATGCTCTTATGGCTGCCCGAAGCACAGCTCATAGAGAGCTATACGCGCCTGCAAAAGCTGAAAGCACCCGACATTGAGGGAACGTTGAGCGAGCTGCGAGAGGGTTCGCCCGCCCTGACTAAGGCCTTCGGGCCGCCCACGACGCAAGCTTCTGGCCAAGCCATGAAAGCTTATCCGGGCGAAGAAGGCGGCTATGGGCTGTACACTCCCGTGAAAGTGGTAGAGCCAGAAGTGGCTTATCCCTTTGCAAACGAACCGCAAGGCGGGCTGAAGGGCGTTGTTTCGAAGGTGTTGGGCAAGCAAGAAACACCCGACCTAAGCGGTGTTTTCGCCTATACCTACGAGCAACTGCACGACATTTACCTAAAGCTTGAAACCATCGTTACGGCCAATGCCGACAAGCAATATAAGGATAAGTGGGACGAAGACCGACTGCTGGGCGACACTTATCTGCGCCGTACCAACAACGACGACAACTTCGACAGCTTGCCTTTCCCCGAATTGTGGCGACAATTCTTGCAAGATAGCGGCATAAAGGATGAAGAACTCTATGGCGTTTACTTGATGCTCGACTGGCGAGGCGACAATGACGACGACAAACTTTTTGTCGACTTGCCTAACTATCCGTTGACAAAAGCGCGCCCGAAGCTTGAAATGAAGTATCTTTCGCATTTCCGCCAGGTGATTGAAGCCCGTTACGAAGAGGTAAGGGAGCAACGCCCCGAGCTGTTTTTCGAACCTGCTTACCGCATGGCTGCACTGTTCTACTTCTTCTATAACGAAAAAAAGATTGTGCGCAAAACCACATACAGCACCTATGTTTACCCCACGGCCACCTGCAGACCCCTTAGCGGTGCGATGCAAACCATTGCGAGAACGTGGAAAACGGATGAGGAATTTGCATCGCACCGCTAAGGGGTCTGCAGGTGGCCGTGGGGCTCATGGCTGCACGGATGAACCTCGAAGGCATGATTACAGACGACGAACTGATGCAGATGTTGCTGGCCGATAAGGGCGACATGCTGGAAGGAGCTTCGGCTGTAGCGTTCTACGATGGCGACTATCGCCGCAAGCCAACATGGGATATGTTCCCCAAAAAGCCACGTTTCGACAAACACGTTTACGAACATTTGCGCAATGTTGTTAACCGCATTGCCAACCATCTGCTTGAAATAGAGCTCACACGCCGCAATGCACCCACGCCCGCAACCGAAATCTTGAATGGCAGTTATCGCAGTAAGGTGTTGCTATGGGGTACAGAAAACTTGCAAAAACTGATGGCGGCCTTGGGCAAAGAGCACCTTGTGCGCGACTATGGCGGCAAAGAAAAACGCGCCGTGCTTACATCGTGCATCGTGCATTGCTACCCATTAGACACCGACACGCCGCAAATGCTCAAGGGAATAGCCCCCGAACGGCTGGTAGAGCTGGCCTTCTTCGCCCCACAATGGTTGTCGTTGGTGCGCCAATACCTGGATTGGAAGGGCTTTGACGAAACGTATTACTATTTCGTGGCGCACACAAACGAGAACAAGAACGAAGAAAAACGCGCACAAATAGCACTCTATACCGACCTTGAACCCGAAGATTTGGTAGACGGAGCGTTTGACTCACGCCTGTTTAACGAGGCATTTAAGAAGATTGGGAAGAAGCGTTTCGCCATGTTCTACGATGCTGCCAAATATATGAGCAGCAGCAATTCGCACAGCCGTGCGCGCCGTTTTGCCGACGTTACGCAAGGCCTTATCAAGGAAAAGCAGCTGATGGAGCAGATAGACAAGACGCGAAACAAAGACGCATTGTGCGCCCTGGGCCTTGTGCCGCTGCCCAAAAAGAACATAGACACGGCTCTGCTGAAACGCTATAAGCGCATTCAGGCGTTCTTAAAAGAAAGCAAACAGTTTGGCGCACAACGGCAAGCGTCTGAGAAACGCACGGTGGAAATAGCCTTAATCAACCTTGCCCGCTCGGCCGGATACGACGATGTGACACAGCTTACGTGGCGAATGGAAGGCCATTTGGTGGCCGACAACAAGGCCATGCTTGACGGCATGAAGGCCGAAGGCTACCTCATTCGCATCGAAATAGCAGAAGATGGCACCAACAAGGTGGTGATTGAGAAAGACGACAAGCCGCTGAAAACGGTGCCAACGAAGCTGAAAAAGAACGCCACTTACCTCGAAGTGAACCAAACACACCGAGAGTGGTCGCTGCAATATCGCCGCGCTCGCGAGATTTTTGAAGACATGATGCGCCAGCAAACGCCCATCATGCCGGCCGATGCTGCCGTTATTGAGGCCAATCCCATCGTGTCGCCGCTCTTCGCTAAGCTGCTCGTTCAGCAGCAAGACAACATCGGACTGTATGCCAATGGCAAGATTGAAACGCTGGATGGCCCGCAAAACGTAGACCCCGACACGCCGCTTACCATCGCCCATGCCTATCAATTGCACGCTTCGGGCAAGTGGGCGGAATGGCAAAGCCGGCTGTTCCAGATGCGAATGGTGCAACCTTTCAAACAGGTGTTCCGCGAATTGTATGTGCCAATACCCGATGAGGCCGACAAAAACGAAAGTCGCCGTTACAGTGGATACCAAATTCAGGTGCGCCAAACGTTGGCAACATTGCGCTCGCGAGGTTGGGTAGCCGACTACGAAGAGGGTCTTCGCAAGGTTTTCCACAAGCAAGGGGTGGTGGTTACGCTCTATGCAAGGGCCGATTGGTTCAGTCCTTCTGACGCTGAAGCACCCGCAATAGAGTATGTTTGCTTCAATCGCACGCGCGGAACAGAGAAACTTCGCATTGCCGATATAGACCCTGTGCTGTATAGCGAGGTGATGC
>CAJPTO010000202.1 GCA_905373605.1 uncultured Prevotella sp. | reverse complement strand
GTATTTTTTAAGTTAAACCATCTTTAGGTCATTTTCTTGCACCTAACACATATAAAAAATGTTATTTCGGGCGTATCAGGTTCATGAACTCTTCGCGCGTCTTAGCTTGGTTGAAAGCCCCGCTGAAGTCGCTCGTTGTGGTTATCGAGTTTTGTTTTTCCACGCCACGCATCTGCATGCAGAGGTGCTTGGCCTCGACAACCACCATCACGCCAAGCGGTTTGAGGGTGTCTTGTATGCAGTCTTTTATTTGTTGGGTCATGCGTTCTTGCACTTGCAGCCGGTGACTGAAGATGTCTACCACGCGTGCAATCTTACTCAGCCCGGTGATATAGCCGTTGGGAATGTAGGCCACGTGCACTTTGCCGAAGAAAGGCAGCATGTGATGTTCGCACATCGAGAAGAAATCGATGTCCTTAACGATAACCATTTGGTTGTATTTTTCTTCGAAGAGGGCATCGGTGAGCACCTTTCGGGCATCTTGTGTGTAGCCGCGTGTTAGCACTTGCATGGCCTTAGCCACTCGCATGGGCGTTTTTTCCAATCCTTCTCTGCTGGGGTCTTCGCCCAAAAGGGTCAACACCTCTTTATAATGGGCAGCCAATTGGTCTAGCCCTTCTCTGTATTCTGGTTCCAAACTCATGTTTAGGATTTATGGTTTTGTTCGTATTGTTGCCCGTCCTTGTGCCTTTGCACGTGCATGGCAGCCTTTTTACAGACAAGCCAAGGCCTAAGAGGCCTGTACTTTTCTTGGTTAGGCACAAGCGAAACGGTATGCAGGCGCTGCGCTTACGCAGACTTAATTCTGCACCGTAATCTTCCCTTTCACTATCACAGCCTGCTTGTAGCCCAGTGCCTGAATGGCATTGAGCATGCGTGTGGCCTCTTCGATGCTTCGATAGTTGCCCACGCGGCAAATCCATCGTGGCGAATAGAAGTGCACGTAGATGGGTTGGTCGGGATAAGCTGCCTTAATTCGGTTGCCAGCTTGCTGTGCGCGATTCTTGTCTTCGCGCGAATTGCCGCCTGCAAAGGCCTGAACGCGGTATCCGTCCACCTTGTATCCGCCCTTCATCACCTTTTTTCGTGTGTCAATCACGGGAATGTTCAGCCCGTCATCATCATCGCCCAGTGCGTTGTTCTTTTGAGTAGCCTCCTTCTTGTTGGTTTCGTTCTTTCGTGCCTGTTCTGTTTCGCGCTTGTCGGTGGGTTGTTTCGCCGCATTAGCCTGCTCCGTGGTGACGGTAGTCTTGGTTGTTTGCGTCGTTGTAGTGGTGGTAGTGGTAGTAGTGGGGCGTTCGTTGGGACTGGGATTAACCCACTTCCCCGCGTTTCCCTTGCCATTAACCAGCAATTCGATGGCAGCACTCTGTGTGATGCTTACAACGCCTTGCGTCTTTGTGTCGCGCCGGCGCAGATGGTCGGTAAAAGTTTGCGCTTCAATGGCAGAGATGGCGCAAGCCCAGATGAAAAAAAGAGTTACCAGACGTTTCATGTTGCAGTTCGCCCCGTGCGCTTGCCGTGTTGGAGTAGTGGGTGAAAGGCAAGGCAGTGACGCACTTCCCACCCATCGTCGTTGGGGTAGGAAGTGCGTTTCCGCCGTTGTGTAGTTGATGTTTGTTACTTCTTCCAAGCGTCGATGATGCCTTTGAAGTCGGCGCACTTCAAAGCTGCGCCGCCGATGAGCCCACCGTCGATGTCAGGTTTGGCAAACAGTTCGGGTGCATTGCTGGGCTTAGCACTTCCGCCGTAGAGAATGGATGTGTTTTCGGCCACTTCGCTGCCATACTTCTCGGCAATGGCCGAACGGATGAAGGCATGAATCTCTTCAGCCTGTTCGGCAGTGGCTGTTTTTCCAGTACCGATGGCCCAAATTGGCTCGTAAGCCACGATGATGTTGGCGAACTCTTCTGCCGAGAGGTTGAACACCGAGCCTTCCAGCTCAGCCTTCACCACATCGTTTTGCTTGTTTGCTTCGCGTTCAGCGAGCGTTTCGCCGATGCAGAAAATCACTTTCAGTCCGTTTTTGAGTGCCAACAGCACCTTTTCCTTCAATATCTCGGGCGTTTCAGCGTAATATTCGCGGCGTTCAGAGTGTCCAAGAATAACATATTGTGCGCCAGTGCTCTTCACCATCTCGGCAGAAACCTCACCGGTGTAAGCACCTTTCTCCTTGTCGGCGCAGTTTTCGGCACCCAATCCAACGAGATTGCTATCCAAGACACCAGCCACGCTAGCCAAATGAATGAACGGCGTGCAGATGATGACGTCACAATTAGGTTTGTCGGCAGCCAAAGCGTCGTTCACTTCCTTTGCTAAGGCCAAGCCTTCTTGCAGGTTCAGGTTCATCTTCCAGTTGCCTGCTACGATTTTTTTTCTCATTTTTCTTCTTTTTATCTTTAAGAGTTGATATAGTTTACTGCGTTTTCTTTGCTTGCGAATCCATTTTGTCCATGTCCAAAGGCGGTCGGCCAGTGTGAGCAAGAACAGCGGCAGAGCGAACCAAAGCACAATCTTTGTGATGCGTGCCGTGACGCTTGCGGGGTCGATCCTGCCGATGCTGATCTGCTCGAGCGGCGCATTCAGTTCGGCTTGTGTGGGGAGCGCGTTGTGACTCCACTTGTTAATCACCACGCCATCTTTGATGAGCATCAGCCCCGGATTGCTCCTTATCATAGTTTTGAGCGTTGTGGCGTCGGTGGTGTAAAAGGGATATTCGGCCCCTGTGAGGTCTTGCCAGCGGCTAATGGCCTTTTTGCCGCTGGCCGTGAGGCACATCATGGGCACGTTGTGCCGTTTGGCATACTCGTAAATTTCGTCTATTGCACCAAAATTGGTGTCGTCGGCCTGTTCCAAGAAAGGCGAGATGAGCAAGAAAGTGTACCCCTTACGTGCGAGCACCTCGCTTGTAATGTCGTCGCCCGTGGCGTTATCCTGTATGGAGAAGTCGTGAATGGGCGGCACATAGCCAGCTTCGGTCTGCACGGTCTTGCTGTCTACGAAGGTCCACGTGGAGTCAGGGTAGTTGTCCAGCGTAAATTCGCGCGTTTCCCCGTTTTTGCTAAGCACGAAAGTGGTTTCGAATTGGGGTTGTTTTGCCCCTTCAGGGATTTCCATTCCCTTGCGGATGTCGGCCCCGATGTGGTAAGGGCGGAAGTCGAAGGGCGGCAAAGTGTAGAGGCTCCACGCGCTGGACACGATGATGAAGAGCAGCGTGTAATTGGTGACAATCCACTGGTTGCTCTTCGAAACGAACCTCACCATGCACAAAGGCCAGCGCGCCACCACGGCCGAAGCAAGCAACAGCGCGATGTTCTTGGCCAAGGTCTGCCCGTTGGACAGCAGGATGGCATCGCCAAAGCATCCGCAATCTTCAACGGGATTGGCGAAAAATATCCACACCGTGACGAGTGTCATCACGCTCATGAAGGCCAAGAGCAGCTTAGACACGCGCCGGCGTTGTATGGCGAACAGCAGATACACGCCCAAAGCAAACTCGGCGGCGGCCAATGCCACGGAAGTGAAGAGCGTAATCCACTGGGGGAACGTCCCTTCCAGCCCCACGGCAGAGAGGTAATCGTCTATCTTATACTGTGTGCCAAGCGGGTCGATGGCCTTTACATAGCCCGACAACACGAAGGTTGCGGCCAGCAACAGTCGGCACACGTTGGTGAGTATGTACTTGAGTCGATTCACTTTCTTTCGCTATCACTTTTGTTTTGGGCTACAGCCCCATCGTTATCCCTTTCCGCCCGGCGCAGCAATGCGGTGCAGGTGCGGCCTTAGGCCTCTGGATTTTCCTTTAACTTAATGGCACCGAACACGGCATAGTTGATGATGTCCATGTAATTGGCGTCGATGCCCTCGCTAACGAGGGTGTTTCCGTGCAGGTCTTCCATCTCCTTGATGCGTTGCAGCTTTGTAAGGATGATGTCGGTGTAGCTGCTAACACGCATTGCTCGCCACACTTCATCATAGTCGTGGTTTTTTTTGAGCATCAGTTGCAAGGCCTCTTCGGCGCGTTCGTGGTACAGTTCCATCGCCTCTTTGGGCGTGATGTCCACCTCGTCTGCAAAGCCTTTGTCGAGCTGTATCAAGCCGATAATGCCATAATTCACCAATGCGATGAACTCTGGGCGTATTCCTTCGCCCACCATCGAGGTGCGTTTTATCTCAAGTGAGCGTATGCGCTTGGCCTTGATGAGCAACTGGTCGGTGAGCGACGTGGGCCTAAGGATGCGCCAGGATGCGCCGTAGTCGTGCAGTTTCCGTTCGAAAAGGTCTGCACACTCTGCCAGCGTACCCTCAAATTCTATCTCCGTCTTTGTTTTTTCTGCCATTGTTTCTGTCTTTTAGGCCTTGCGGTTGTGCATGCACGTTCTTTTCTCGTTCCTCAAAAGTGCGGTTAGGCATTGCCGAGTGCAGCCTAGTTTCTGCAAAGCTAGAGCCAACGAGGGCAATGTGAGCTTGCTCAGACATTGCCGAGTGCAGCCTAGTTTCTGCAAAATTACACATTATTCGGCAAACGGCAAAAGAAAGGTGCGGCATATCGCGCCGTGCATGCCAATCATTGTGCCTGTTTCTTGCGAATGGCCTTCACCATTTCGCAGAGTGCTTCGTAGCGAATTTTCAGCGAATCGCGCTTAACAAGCAGCTGTGCCTTGCGTTGCGAGGTGAATTTTCCCTGCTTTAAGGCATGTTCTTGAGCCTGCAATGCCGAATCGGTGCGTGCAATGTCTGCTTGTGCCAACTTCATCGAAGCCGTTTGCCACAAACCCAGAGCCGTTTTTCGCGCATTGATGGCGCGCGGAAAGCGGTCGCGCAAAAGGCTGATAGAGTCTAACACGTCTTGATAACGCTCCGCCTTATATAGGCTGTCAATCTTTGCAAGCAGCTGAGCAGCCTTCGCGTCCTCGTTTTGTTCGCAACTAAGGGTTATGGCAAACAAGGCCAAAAACAAAAGTATCTTCTTCATATCGTGAGTTTATGAGTTTTTTAGCTTGTGAGTTTATGAGTTTATTTAGTTTATGCGTTTCTTAGCTTGTGAGCTTATGAGTTATTCAGTTTATGCGTTGGTGAGGTTTTAGGTGGTGAGTTTATGGGTTTATGAGCTTTATCGTTTATGAGTTATTGCGCTTTTTGTTTTGGATTTATTGCGCAAACGCAACTAGTCGTAAAAAGAAAGCTGGTTTCACTGCCTCGTTTTATCACCCTGTTTGTACCATATTTATGAGTACAATGCAGCTTGTACTGTTGATACAAGATGCTTGTACTGCTGCTACAAGATGCTTGTAGTGCCGCTACAAGATGCTTGTACTGCCGCTACAAGGGTCTTGTAGCGAGGCTACAAAGACGCTTGTAGTGCGCCATCAGCCAACAATAGCCACATAAGATGATGGCAAATGCGCCGTTGTTCAAAGGCAAACATCTTTCTGGAGCAAATCTTTTTGGCTATTAAAGACAAAAGTAGCAATAAAAAACCAAACTCACAATTCTACATATAGATTTTAAGGCTTATTCAAGAATAATGAAGTTCGTTGATAAGTTAACGAGTTAACAAGTTGACAAGTTAACGAGTTGACAAGTTAACGAGTTAACAAGTTGATAAGTTAACGAGTTAACAAGTTGACAAGTTAACGAGTTGACAAGTTAATGAGTGGGCAAGTTAACGAGTTGACGAGTTATAGTCAAAAGGAATTGGATTTGGAAAGTCGTGGGTGCATCACAAGTAAACAAACATTCCTCACGCGGAGGGAAAGGAGGACGCGGAGGCTAAGTTTAGATGAGGGCGGGAATT
>CAJPTO010000201.1 GCA_905373605.1 uncultured Prevotella sp. | reverse complement strand
CTCTTTGTACCCAACAATATCTGACATTATCCGACATTATCAGACAATATCCGACGTTTCACCCTTTTTCATATTTTCGCTATACGCCCCTCTCCCCACTGCCTGTAACTCCCCTTTTCGCTTATCCATTAGGTAAAATTCAACACAAAAGCTCCGAATGCACATGTTGCATTCGGAGCTTTTGTGTATCTGCATAAAATCACGAGGGATTCTTTATTTCACCCTGTAAGTCGTTCTCACGGTGATACTAGCCACCTTTTCCTTGCTGCTCGTGTTAAACGTACCGCCCCAGCTATACTCCTCTTCGCTGTTCAAACCCACGATTTGGAACACGCCCATTGATGACGAAACGATAGCGCCAACTTTCGAGTCGCTACCTTTGGCAATAGTTTGCGCGCGCTCGTAGGCATTGGCCGAAGCTTGGTTAAGCATCTCCATCTTCAGGTCGTTCAGCTTCGTGTAATAATAAAGTGGCTTTTCGCTACTGAAATCCAGTCCACGGTTATAAAGTTCCGAGATGCGTTGGTACACACCTTCCACGCGTTTCAGGTCGTTAGAGCTAACGGTGAACGTCTGCGAAACGGCGAAGCCGTTATCCAGTGAGACATACTTGCGGCTGTCTTCGTCCCAAAAGTCTTTCGTGCGTTTGTTAATATCCACGCTGCTTGCTGTTAGTTCTTTCTCGGGAATGCCGTGTGTTTGTAGGTATTGGCGCATCACGCGAGCCGCCTTTTCGTATTCGGTGAAGGCCGAGCTGCGTGTGCTTCCTTCGGCGTTAACCGATATTCTCCAAACGATAAGGTCGCTTGTGATTTGTTTCTCGGCCATACCCGTAACGTTGATGTTGGGTTGCCCCTCCCTGAAGTTCTTAAAACCTGCGGCAATGAGCCACGCTCCAATTACAATACCCACTGCGATGATAGCAGTAATGATGATTTTTGTTTTGTCCATATGATATACAGTTTTAATTAATAAGTCTCACTTAAAAAGACTCAGCCTCACCCCAACCCCTCTCAAAGGGGAGAGGGTCGTGACAAGCCTTGCGAGTTAGAAGCGAATAGAAGCGAAAATGGTTATCGTTTACAATGCATTTGGCCAAGGTCTTTAGCCCCTTAACTCCTCGTTTATCAGTTAACGAGTTGACAAGTTATTAGTTGACAAGGTTGTTAGCCACTCTGCACTATGGCATTTGGCCTAGCTCCTGGACCTCTCACATTCCCCATCCTCTCATTCTGCAAAAATAGCGAAAAGAACGATTGGTTGTTTCATAATTGCCTGAAATTTTATCGCTAAGCATACATTTTAAGTAGTTTTAGGTTTTCGCGCAGCGTTTCATTCCACATAAAATGCTTAACTTTGCACGACACATTATATATATTAATGCCCAACGAAACATGTATTACCTCGAACGACTTTGGATTTGGCTCACCCGACTGACCTGTTGCCGTGGCTTCGGCATACAGTCGCCGTCGGCCTACTCGTTCGTGCGCTACGTGGTGAACGAGCATTACCCCTATTATGCCTATGCCGACCTCGCCAACAAGCAGCCCATCTTGGGCAAACGCGAGCGCAAGTTAGGCGAGTTCTATTTCCGTTTGGCCAATTACGCCCAAGCCAGTCATTGGATTTGCTGCGGACAAACTCCCCAATGGCTCGCATCTTACGTGCAGGCAGGATGCAAGTCCACGCAAGTAACTGGCGTTTCACCGGGCAATTTGCATGAGATGGCAGAACAACACGCTCTTGTGGTGCATCTCTACGAGCCCCAACAAGCCGACAATCTTTGCGAACAACTGCTGACTTTACGCAATGAACGGTCGATACTTGTTGTGGAGTGCATACACTGCTCGCCTCAAGCCCGACAATTGTGGCACAAGTTGCGCCACGACCCACGAACAGGCGTTACGTTCGACCTGCATTATTGTGGGTTGGTGTTTTTCGACACCGCCCGACCCAAGCAACACTACCGTATTAATTTCTAATTCAACTCAGCTAGCCATATGAAAGTATACACCAAGACAGGCGACCAAGGCACAACAAGCCTTGTAGGCGGAACGCGCATTGACAAGTCGCATGCGCGTATCGAGGCTTACGGCACCATCGACGAGCTTAATTCGGCCTTGGGTTATTTGCTCACCTTACATGATGGACAGCATGCCCAGTTGATGCAACGCGTGCAACACGCCCTTTTCGACATCGGTTGCCACCTCGCCACCGACATGTCTCAGCAGCCAGACGCGCCCACAGCATGCCTTAACCACCTGAACACCGAGCTGCTTGAAGCCGCAATCGACCAGATGCAGGTAGAATTGCCCCATCAAACCTGCTTTATCCTGCCAGGCGGAACGCGTGCAGCAGCATGGGCACACGTTTGTCGCACCATTTGCCGGCGTGCCGAGCGGCGTGTTGTTGCCTTAAGTCGCGAGGTACAAGTGGCTTCGTCAGCCCTCCAATATCTCAATCGCCTTTCCGATTATCTCTTCGTTTTGGCGCGTTTTATCAACCATAACGCCGATTTTGAGGAAAAAACTTGGCAAAACACTTGCAAATAACAATAAAAGTATTATTTTTGCAGCCTAAACCGAGAACATTAACAAGAAAAACGATTAAGATATGTATTGGACATTGGAATTGGCATCTAAACTGGAAGATGCGCCTTGGCCAGCAACCAAGGAAGAACTCATAGACTATGCTATGCGTTCAGGGGCACCTTTGGAGGTGTTGGAGAACTTGCAAGAGATTGAAGACGAAGGCGATGTCTACGAAAGTATCGAAGACATTTGGCCCGATTATCCCACGAAAGAGGATTTTCTCTTCAACGAAGACGAATATTGAAATAAAGAAAGGGGGCAATCTGCCCCCTTTTTGTTTTTAATGCAGTGATTGGTTCTCTATCCGACTTGTCCGATTTGTCCGGCAATCCGACCATTCCGACTTGTCTGACCTGTCTGACTCGTCCGACAAGCCTGACAATCCCGACTAGCCCAACAACTTCAATTGATAATCCCCTTAGCCTATGTCGTTATTTTCTTTTCGCAAGCTGGGCCAGCTCTCGCGGCCTAAGCTCATAGCCTTAGCCATTGTAGGCTGGCTACTGTTTACTTTTATCTCTTGGCTCTTGGCCATTGTCATGGTGCACAACGCGGCAGTTGAAGAAGGTGTAGAGATGCCCACGCTGCAACAGCTGCTCTTCGGCGAGTAAGCCAGAACCCACTTTCGCTTCCGCCGCCCCACAATGCCTTTAGCCCACTTGCCCGTCGCTTCGACTCTTATCCAAAGAACAGATAGCGGGGGGTTCTTTTCTTATACTCCAAATATTCCTTGCCGTAAGTGGCTTCGCAATAGCGTTCTTCGCCAAGCACGGTAAAGTGCATCGCAATGCCAAAGGGCACAACCACAACGAGCAGCCAAAGTGAGGCACAAGCGATGCTGGTGCCGAACATCGCCGTAAAGAAGAACAGGTACATGGGATTGCGCGACCATCGGTAGATGCCGCTCTTTATCGTCTTGCCGGCCGGGTCGATGCCGTAACTGTGGAACGCCCAGATAAAAGCCACGAGCGAAAGAACGAAAACAACCGCGCCAACAACAAACCACCACGTGCCAAACTTGAAGGGGACAAACACCGAAAGCACAAGCAGCACGATTTGAAGGCACGAACTTAGCCTTGCCCAAAACCTGTCTGTGGGCGTATACCACGACGTGTCTACTGCGCGTTTTCCTCCTTCAGGGAACAGGGCCATATAAACAAATTGTATCAGCACCATGCCAAACGCAGGTATCCATGCGTTGAGCCAGCCTAATTCTAGGGTTGTGAAGAATGAAAAATCAATCATGTTAAAGGTGAAACGTTGAAAGGGTGAAAGGGTGAAAAGATGGTGAAAGGGTGAAAAGATGCCTAACGGCCCTTATACAAGCACTTTGTACTTAACCTATGTTCTTATGTTCTTCTGTCAAAAGTGCATGTACTTCTGTCAAAAGAAGAAGAGAGAGGGTGAAAAGATGGCTAATGCCTTTTAAGGTCAACGCTTGAGCATGTCTGCTGCAAGGTTGCTTCGTCAACTTGTTAGCTTGTCTAATCGTCAACGCATTAATCCTTATCGGCCAATCTCTTTTTTGCAAATTTATAATGATTTTTTCAGTCGTGCAATCACCAAAAATAGTGATTTTATATGGCGTGTTTTTATATAAATCATCTTCACTTTTGAGATGTACATCAATTCGAGAAATACGCCAGTTCGGGATAAGGAACAGCTCCTTTTGCACATTATTTTATCGCAATGAGGGCGGTAGTTGGCATAATGACTGGTTCTTAATCCCGAACTGGCGTTCTACATCCTTTTTTTCGTGGCTTAAATTACCTTTCAGAACCGATACACCAGTCCTGCCCGTGCTTCGAATGTGCGTGCGCGCACGTTGTCATAATGCCTATATCGTGTGCGGCGCATGTAGTAGCTAACGCCAGTCTGTATGCCCAACCCCCTTTTCAGTGCGAAAAGCGCACGCGGATTAACCACCAGCAGTTGTGCATCGCCCTTGTCGCCTTGCGAATTAAGGTGCAATGGGTCGATGGCGGCAAGGTCCTTTCCCTCGTACCCCTTCCAGGTGAACAGGCGATAATAGTCTACGTTCACCGCAAACTCGTTGCCGTTTTGAGCAGTGAGCAAGGTGTTGCTCTTCACACTATATCCCGAACCCATGTTATAGTCGCGGTCGATGATGTTGTAATAGTCGCTCTTTGTGCCGCCCAGCAATATGCCCGCCACGAAAACCCGTTGTTCGATGCGCAAGCTGTTGCCCAAGTTGTTTGCACGAAACAACATGCCAGGCCCCACGGCAGCGGCTTCGCTGATGCGGTAAGGCGTTAGCGATGTGCCGTCTTTCACTGGTTCCGAGTCGTAATAGTTGAAATGTTGGAAGATGCCGAACACCGTTTCAGCGTTTTTGCCTTGATAAACGGGTGCGCTCCAGAGCTTTCCCAGCAAGTGCAAGCGGTTGATGATGGGTTGGTTTGGGCTAAGGCTGAAGTTGATGTTGGCCAAAAAATAGTCGTAAGGCTGCCGCGTGTTGTCGTTGAATGCATCGCCAAACTCCAGGAAGAGGTCGATGTAAGGTGCTTGTTCGCCGCGAAACAGCCCACCGTCGTCGGCCAAATAGCGTGTGCCGGCAGCAAGGGTAAGCTCCACAGGCTGGCGTTGGTAGTCGTGATACAGGGCATATTGGCTGCGCACGCGCCACGCATCGCCCGAAGTTATGCGCTTCAGTCCTTGCATGGGATTGACCACCGTGGCGGCAAACTCGCGCAAAAAGCGGCGCATGCCTCGGCTCTTGTCGTTGAGGATGAGTGCCGACACGCGGTGCATCACCTCGCCAATGGCAATTCCGCCCATAGTAGTGGCCATCAAGTCGTTGATGGCTGGCGGTTCTATTTCGCCCATAAACTCCCACATCAGCGAGCCCCCCAACGCGTAAGGAGCCGATGCCCAGAAGCCCAATCCGTTGCTTCGGGCGGCGTTGAAGTAGAGGTTGCCGTGGTAAGGGTGTGCAAAAAGGTTGGTAGAGAACTTGTCGTTGTCCCACACAAAGCCGTATCTGAAGTTGTGTCCGATGCTTTTGAAAGTCACTTTGGCAAAGTCTTCGCCCAGCAAAAAGCGGTCGAACGAATGCACCAACACGTTTATCCCCGTGGCTTCGGCTGCTGCCAGCCACGGTCTTTTTTTGCGATAGGCCCATTCGTTGTAGCGAAATCGCGTGTCGAGCGTGTCGTTCCCTAGTGCGAATAGTGGCATTTGCGCTTGTCGGTTTTCGTC
>CAJPTO010000200.1 GCA_905373605.1 uncultured Prevotella sp. | reverse complement strand
CCAAAAGTTTCTTGCGTAACATGCTTTTCTGTAATTTTGCTATGCCGAAGATGCTTTGTCCGTTTTTTAGGCTTGTTCATTAGCTGTCATCGTGGTCCACATGGGCGAGCCTAATGGCGTTTCAAGGCATTTGTAGGTGCGTCTTGAAAATGTTTAGTTGTAATAATTCTTTTAGTATGAAAAGTAAATTATTTATCGTCTTTTTGCTGTCGATGGCTTTTGTTGCATCGGCTTGGGCGAAAGAACGCCCCGAAGTGAAGTGTGTTTTAACCCTCAACGACGGCAAAACCGTTGAGGGTTGGTTCTTAAAAGAGGGCTTTGGCACCTATGGACCCAATCGTTTGAAGAACGTTGACGAAATAACCATCACGCCAACGAAAGATGGAAAGGATGGCACTACGTACAAAGCAGATGACGTAAAGGTGCTTAAATGCATTTACCAAAATGGCAGTGAGGAGAAAGAATACCGTTCGCTCTACGCCTTGAAGCCACAAACACGCCCACGAAACCTGAAGCATTCTGGCCATAAGTATTTCTGGATGGTGGCCTATAAGGGTAAAAAGGTACTAGGCTTCTTGTCGGAAGCCACAGTGACACACACGTTGCCATGGGGTAGAAATGAGATTAAGACAAAGGCTTACAGCTATTGTATTGATGGAGACGAAGTGGCTGTTACTTATTATGTGCCCTACGACATGAGCCTTAATGCTAAAACAGAGTACAAATACAACTTCGAACGCTTCCCCGAAATGGTGGAGTTTATCAAAAGCAAGGACTTCTCAACAAAAGCAATAAAGGAAAATCCTTTCTCCATCCTCGAAAAACTAGACGGGTTTGTGGGGAAATAGCCGCTGTCTACGACTAAAACGCCGGCTTTCGGCAATGTCCTTGACGAACGAATGGTGTGGAATAGCAAGCCCGCAACTTCGTTATGTTTGCCGCAATAGCCCTTCATGTCGATAATATTTTGCAGATAATCGTGGTAGATTATCTTGAGCTGACGTGCGTTGTCTTATTCCCAACAGCCATAAAGAGATAAGGCTGTGAGAGAAACGAAAGCAGCCTTTCGTGATTGTTGCCGTCCTTTTTGTTGTGTAAATGCTTGCACTTACACAACAAAAAAGGGTGTATTTGCAGTAATTCGGTGTAAGAAACAACCATTATGCCAGTTGCCGACCATAAGTTGTTAGTGCTGTTCCATCTCTTACACGTCATGGTTATTCAAGAAGCATTGCGCCCTTAAGTCAAGTAAACATATGTGGCTGGTTCTAAAAGCAACCTTTGCGCCAACAACAGCAAAGAGGTTGCTGGCGTGTGAAGAGCGCTTCCTTGACCTGACTGGTGTAAAAGCTGCAGCGCAACTAGGAAACACGGTTCTGCTTTCCTTTTTTCAAGACCCTCTTTCTTTCTGCTTTGTTTACAAAATACAGTCATCTCCGCTTCCTGTTCTAGAAAAAAACAGGAAATTTTGCATGAAAAAGCATGCGTTTTTATTATTCCCGAACGTGTTTTCTGATGAAATGATGAGGGTAGATGCGGCATTTTGCTGCATTTTGCTTCTCTAGATTGTCACCTTCCACCGCTTTTCGCTTCTGCTTTTTTGTGACTTTGGCATGCTTTTTCCTGCATTTAACGTGCATTTCCATCTACTTCAACCTCAAATTTGTCGCTTATGCGGAGCCTTAAAAGTGTGTCTATGACCCGTTTTGCATTCGTAATCCAGCAAAATGCAGCATCTAGCATCGCTTTTTGTATGAAATAGCTGAGCTTTTTCATGCAAATAGCACAGCTAAATGCATAACTTTGCATGATGTTTTGCCGTAAATAGCGGCCAAAATCGGCAAAATGGCCTGTTCCCATGTGTGTAAGTCGATTTGCTTTCTTCATGCTCAACTCGCGCGAGAATGGATTATTTGCGGTGAGGTGGGCAGTTGGTGATGCGCGAAGCCACTCACAATGTTAAAAAATGTGCTGAATGTTTTACATTTTTCTGTTCGCGGCCTCCCAAGCCACGCCTGTGGTATGATGATTAGTTTCATAAGGCTTTCTTATTATCCCGAACTGGCATCGAATACTATTGGCATGCACTTTCCATTCTTTTTTATTAAACAATGTAAAAAAGTATGGCGTATTACGAAAAAACGTTGTACCTTTAACCCTAAAATTACCTAAACTTCTTATTAATACAATGAGAAAAAACAAAATTGCCGCCTTAGCTGTGGCTTTGGCGATGACATTGGGTGCAAGTGCGCAACGCAAAATAACGCCCCCAAAGCCTTGTGGACCAGTGCCTAACGCCAACCAACTGCGCTGGCACCAACTGGAAACCTACGCTTTCTTGCATTATTCGCTAAACACTTACACCGATCAGGAGTGGGGATTTGGCGACGAAGACCCCATGTTGTTTAATCCCACCAACCTCGATGCGCGCCAATGGGCACGCACTTGCAAGGAGGCGGGCATGAAAGGCATCATACTCACGGCCAAACACCACTGTGGTTTTTGCCTGTGGCCCTCAAAATACACCGAGTTCTCGGTGAAAAACACGCCGTGGAAGGGTGGAAAGGGCGACGTGGTGCGCGAACTGGCCGATGCTTGCAAGGAGTATGGGCTGAAGTTTGCCGTGTATCTCTCGCCTTGGGACCGCAATCATCCTGACTATGCGCGGCCCGAATACGTCACTTATTTCCGCAATCAGCTTGAGGAACTGCTCACCCATTATGGCGAAATGTTCGAAGTGTGGTTCGACGGAGCAAACGGTGGCACCGGTTATTACGGCGGAGCGCGCGAAGCTCGCAAGATAGATGGCGCCACATATTATGATTGGCCAAAGACGTTTGAAATGATTCATCAGTGGCAACCCAAGCTTGCCATATGGGGCGACCGCGCTGAACTGCGATGGATTGGCACCGAAAAGGGCTACGCCGGACTGACAAACTGGTGCACGATAGACTATGTTTTCAACACGCCGCAAGACACCTTGATGCACGGACAGGAGCATGGCGCGCACTGGTCGCCTGGAGAATGTGACACTTCCATCAGGCCCGGATGGTTCTATCACGACCGAGAAGACGCGCATGTGAAGAGCCTTAAAAAGCTGGTTGACACCTATTACGAGAGTGTTGGCCGCAATGCGTCGCTGCTACTCAACTTCCCCATCACACGCGAAGGGCGCATCCACCCCATCGACTCGGCGCATGCCGTGGCTATGGCGCGTGTGATTAAGGCCGAAATGGCCAACAACCTGGCCGCACAAGCCACGGTGACGGCTTCGCAAGTGCGTGGCGGAAGCGCAAAATATGATGCAAGAAAGGCCGTTGATGGCAGCACAGAAACCTATTGGGCAACGAACGATGGTGTGAAAAGTGCATCGCTGACGCTCAGTTTCAAGCGTCCTACGGACATCAACCGCTTCATGGTGCAAGAGTATATCGCGCTGGGACAACGTGTAAAACGTTTTTCGCTCGAAGCGATGGTGGACGGAAAATGGGTGCAGCTGCGCGACCAACGTGCGCCCGAAGGCACAACGGGGCTGACGACCATCGGCTATAAGCGCATCGTTTGCTTCCCAACGGTGAAGGCCACACGCCTGCGTTTCACCATCAACGATGCCAAAGCGTGCCCGCTGATTAGCAACATCGGTGTGTATTGTGCGCCGCCTCTGCCCACGGATGCCGTGCAACTGCCAGCCTCGGTGCTGGAAAAGGCCAACCAAAAGCAGGCAGAACCCGAACGATTGACCGTGGCTCTGGGCGAAGATGGACCGCGAGCTGTGATGATTGACGTGCAAGAAAAACGCGTGTGCCATAGCATTACCTATGTGCCAGACGGCGAAACGAAAGACGGAATGGTGCTAGACTATGAGATTTATGCATCAGACGACCTCGTTAACTGGAAGCGTTGGCTGGGCGGAGAGTTCTCGAACATCGAGAATAATCCTGTTCCACAAACCGTGAACTTGCCCGCAATTCCCACGCGTTACCTCAAATTGGAAGCCACTAGGCTGGTGAAAGGCGAGAAAATGAAGTGGGGTGGGATAATTGTTCGGTAAGAAAAAGTAGTAAAGGAGTAAGTAGTAAAGGAGTAAGTTTGAGGAGTTAAGGAGTTAAAGGAAAAAAAGAGTTAAGCTAAATGCCGTGTTGCAGAGTGGCCGATGGCATTGATAACTCGTTAACTTGTCAACTCGTCAACTCGTTAACTGCCAATAATAGCTTCACAACTAGCACCTCTCAGCCTCACCCCCAACCCCTCTCCAAGGGGAGAGGGGCGTAATATGCAGGGCTATTATGAAGTGGACAATCGCAAAACCCTAAGTGTAACAATACAAATACGAACAGAAAGTGACATGACAACAAAGCATATCACGCCCCTCTCCCCTTGGAGAGGGGTTGGGGGTGAGGCCAGTTAGGGATGGTATCATGTGCTTTAGAAATCGATAAACAATGCAACCTACAAAATCAAATTCCAATTCTACCAGAACAAACCCCATCGCATGGGTTCCCTCGGTGTATTTCGCGATGGGTCTGCCATTCGTGGTTCTCAACATGGTGGCCGTGTTAATGTTCAAAGGTTTGGGCGTGAGCGACAGCAAGATTACATTCTGGACATCGCTCATCATGATGCCTTGGACCTTTAAGTTCCTCTGGAGTCCTTTCTTGGAGCTGTATCGCACCAAGAAATTCTTCGTTGTAACAACCCAGTTGATAACAGGTGTGGGCTTCACCCTTGTGGGTTTGTCGCTGAACCTGCCCCACTATTTCACGGTGTGCATCGCCCTTATGGCCGTTATTGCCTTTAGCGGAGCCACCCACGACATTGCAACAGACGGCGTTTACATGGCCGAACTGAGCAAAGAAGACCAAGCACGCTTCATCGGATGGCAAGGAGCGTTCTACAATATTGCCAAGATAGTGGCCTCGGGCGGACTGGTTTGGCTGGCCGGTTGGCTGCTGAAGCACTATGGAGGCGTGAAAGGAGCACCCGAAGAGGTGATGCATTCGGCTGCCATTCAGGCCTGGATGGTGGTGATGGTGGCCCTTGGCGTGCTGATGTTTCTGCTGGGTTTGTACCACACGCGCATGCTTCCGCAGGGCGGGGTGCGCACCGAAACGGCCCAAAGTGCCAAGGAAACGATGCGCAACCTTGTGCAGGTGTTGGCCAACTTCTTCACCAAACGCCACATCGTGTACTACATCTTCTTCATCATCCTCTATCGTTTTGCCGAGGGATTTGTGATGAAGGTGGTGCCGCTGTTCCTCAAAGCTGGCCGCGAAGTGGGCGGACTAGGCCTCAGCGAAGAAGAGATTGGCCTTTATTATGGCACGTTCGGCGCAGCTGCCTTCGTGCTTGGGTCCATCTTGGCGGGCTATTACATCTCGCATTTCGGCCTTAAGCGCACGCTGTTCTCGCTTTGCTGCGTGTTCAACTTGCCTTTCGTGGCCTACACATTGCTGTCTTGGTACCAGCCCGAAAACGGCCTTCTCATCGGCGGAGCGATAACGTTAGAGTACTTCGGATATGGCTTTGGCTTCGTTGGATTGACCCTTTTCATGATGCAACAGATAGCGCCAGGCAAGCACCAAATGGCACATTACGCCTTTGCTTCGGGCATCATGAACCTCGGAGTGATGCTCCCGGGCATGGCTAGTGGATGGTTTAGCGACTGGTTGGGCTACAAACACTTCTTCATTTTCACGCTCGTGGCCACCATACCAGCGTTCCTCATCACCTATTTCGTGCCGTTCACTTACGACGATAAGGGGGAAAAGAAAGAATAAAAGCCTCACCCCCAGCCCCTCTCCAAGGGGAGAGGGG
>CAJPTO010000199.1 GCA_905373605.1 uncultured Prevotella sp. | reverse complement strand
TTGGTAGACGGACCTTTTATTCGTTCGCTTCGCGATGTGGGTTTGCGTTTTCGCGGCAGTTCCAACCAACGCCTCATCGATGTGCAGGCCTCGCTTGCAAAGGGGAACGTGACACTTTGGCAAGGCTAACCCACTTGCCAATGGCTTTCATTAGAGAAAGTGAAAAAAGGAAAGGCTTCGTTTCGATTTGTTCGAAACGAAGCCTTTTTCTTTATCGGGAAAGCAGTTAGGAAGGCATCGGTAAGCCCTTTTAACCTGATACTTCTCAGCCAAACGATGTTCGATAAGGAAAATCGCCTGCTGATTGTGACATTGAGCCAGCATACAATCAGGCCAGAGCTTCCCAACACTAGTCCAATTGCAGTGCAACACCATTGGCAGCTGCCATGCGCCGCATGTTCATCACAGCATAACGCATGCGCCCCAAGGCTGTATTTATGCTCACATTGGTAAGCTCGGCAATCTCCTTAAACGACAAACCTTGATAGAAGCGCATGAAAACAACCTCCTTTTGGGTTATCGGCAAGAGGTTCATCATGCGTTGAACATCGCGCAACACCTGCTCTTTCACGTAGTGGTTTTCGATGTTTGCATCCATGATCACTGCCGAAGCCGTGCTACCATAGAGGTCATTCTCATCATACACCTCCATCGTCTTTTGATTTTTCTGCCGGCGATACCAGTCCATAACGGCGTTATGAGCGATGCGCAACATCCAAGAAACAAACTTTCCGCTGGTGCTATATTTGCCTCCGTGAAGCTTTGAGATGATTTTAACGAATGTTTCTTGAAACAAGTCTTCCGCCACATCCCTATCATGCACGATGAACAAGATATAAGAAAACAGCCTCGACTGGTTGCGTTCGAGCAGCAAATCGAAAGCTTTGTTATTCCCATTGACGTAAGACATGGCCAATTCTTCGTCGGTCATTTCGCTAATCTTAATCATTTTCTAAATGGTTTTGATGAAGTAGACTTCTGTCGATAGGCGTTATTTATTTAGTTATTGTATTTTTTGCGTTAAAATTCCTTTGCAAAGATATGTATTTCCGCTCTCTTATCCAAATTTTTTAACGTAAATCGCCGACATAAAGTTGAAGAAAACCTAACCCACAAGCTATTGGCGACAAGCAAACATCAAGTTCATGGGGTGCTTGCCACAAAAATGCAACGAGCCTTAGCCGTTCTCAAACCACAAGAAAAAAACGTATTTTTGGTGAAGATGGTTTTTCAAAGCTGGTGAAAGTTGGCCTATCATGGCACAAAAAAAGAGGTTGGTGCAGGATGCTACCAACCTCGGAATGTGATTTTGACAATCTCAAAATCGAATTAAGTGTAGGCAAATTTAGGGCTTATAATCGACAAAACCAAACTTTTCGGAGATTATTTTCGTATTTTAACGAAAAAAAATCTAATGCAATACATTTTCAAAGCACAAGACATCGCTGTTTTTGCCCTTTCCCGGCCGATGCATTCGCCGATCTCCTTCCCACATTAAAATTCTGATTTACTTGCCGTTCTCGCGCATTTTTAGTTACTTTGCACAGCATTAGCATCAACATTTCAAGAAACATCACAACAATGAAGAAACAAACCCTATGCGTACAGGCAGGATGGGAGCCAAAGAACGGCGAGCCACGCGTGCTACCCATCATCCAAAGCACCACTTTCAAATACGACAATAGCGAAGAGATGGCCATGCTTTTCGACCTGAAGAAGGAAGGCTACTTCTATACACGCCTGCAAAACCCAACAAACGATGCCGTTGCCAAGAAGATTGCAGCACTAGAAGGCGGTGTGGCAGCTGTGCTTACATCGAGTGGGCAGGCAGCAAACTTCTATGCCGTGTTCAACATCTGCGAAGCTGGTGACCATTTCGTCACATCAAGCGAGATTTATGGCGGAACATTCAACCTCTTTGCCGTAACGCTTAAGAAGCTGGGCATCGACTGTACGTTCGTTCATCCCGACGCTTCTGACGAAGAAATACAGGCTGCTTTCCGCCCTAACACCAAGCTTCTCTTCGGCGAAACCATATCAAACCCGAGCTGTTCGGTGCTAGACATCGAGAAGTTTGCAAGCATTGCCCACAGCAATGGCGTACCTTTAATTGTGGACAACACCTTTGCCACGCCCATCAACTGCAACCCTTTCGAGTGGGGATGCGACATCGTCACCCATTCTACAACGAAATATATGGACGGACATGCCACCTCTGTTGGCGGCGTTGTAGTGGACAGCGGAAACTTCGATTGGGAAGCAAACGCCGAGAAGTTCGCCGGACTATGCACGCCCGATGACTCTTACCACGGCCTTACCTATACCAAAGCGTTTGGAAAAATGGCTTATATCACCAAGATGGTGGCACAACTGATGCGCGACCTGGGTTCTATACCTGCGCCACAAAATGCCTTCTTGCTTAACATTGGGCTTGAAACGCTGCACCTGCGCATGCGCCAACACTGCCAAAACGCACAAGTGGTGGCCGAATTCCTGCACAACCATCCGCAAGTGGCATGGGTGCATTACAGCGGATTGAAAGACGACGCCAACCACGAAAAGGCGAAAAAATACTTGCCCAACGGTTCGTGTGGCGTGCTTTCGTTTGGTTTGAAGGGCGACAGAGCCACGGCTGTGAAGTGGATGGACGCACTAAAGATGATTGCCATCGTTACACATGTGGCCGATGCGCGCACCTGTGTGCTGCATCCCGCCAGTCATACACACCGCCAACTCTCCGATGAACAACTGCTAGAAGCTGGTGTTGCACCCGATCTCATCCGCCTTTCAGTGGGCATTGAAGATGTGGACGACATTCTGGCAGACATCAAACAGGCGTTGGAAAAGATTTAACGGCACTCAATATTGTCTTTCTATGGTGAAGGCTTTCTTTAAGGCTGGTTCTAAAAATTCCACGCAAAAGTTCATTTCCTTTTTCTATCTTTAAACTTGCAGACCTGAAAAGTTGAAATACACCAGCCTGCTAATTTAAGATAATGCGCAAGAGGCGGCTTCCCAATGTGAGGGAAGCCGCCTCTGCTGTTTGAAATGATGACTGCACGTAGCATTGATCTTGCTACACGCCTTAGCGTTTATTCTGCCACGGGGCGTACAGAAGCTCCTAAACAACGAAGAGGAGTGCTCAGCGGCTGTGCAACTTGCCAATTGAAAGCAAAGTAGAATCCGCCGCTTGCCGTGTTTGGAACAGCCGACCAATAAGAGCCTACGGTGTTCGCGCCAACGAGCGAACCATCATAACTACGGTAGCCTGCAGCGGGGAAGAAGATGGTGGACGTGTTATTGTCGTCGGCAAAGAAGTTCCAGCCATAGTTGGCAACGAGGTTGGCGGGAACTTTTTCACCTTGCACATTAAATTCTTCTACCTTGGCGGTGTTCTTTCCCGTGGTGGTAAATCGCGTAAAGGCATTGCTGGCAGGCAAATGGAAACCAACGGGACTGGGGTCGTAAATGGATTTAACCACGGGGAGATCATTACCGACGTTGTAAACTTCCCATTTGGTGTTTTGGGACGACCATAGATTTAAGTAAGCGAAACCTGCAGGGGCACCAAAGCCATGAGGATACCAATCCACACCAGTACCGCGAATGTAGAAGTGACCGGGATTCTGGATGGCGTTGGTGAGAGATATATGCTCGCCCGCGTTCTTGTTGAACAGGTGGTCGGTGGGATACAGCGCGGGCTCCACGGCTTTTCCGGTTTTTATGTCCCCTTTCAACCCACCGGGGAAAGCATCCTTGCGGCCGAACTGGTAGAGTGTGGAGCTGCCCTCTTTTACAACGCCAGGATTTTGCGTGATAATAATGTCGCCCTGCTGATTGGAACCCAATTGTTGGATGCGTATTTTCACGCGGCGAGGCTGCTGATTGACAGAACCTCCCCAAGCAGTATATTTCCAACCGAGGGGTTCGGTGCTGAATTTATAGGTGTGGGATTTGCTGTAGTTAACCACGGGAATGGGATCAAGCACGTATTCGGGAGCAAACCATAGGTGCCAAGACCATACAATGGTACCATTCTTTGTTACTGCCACCACGGCGTTTCCGCTTTTGATGTCTGCGGCTTTCACCTCGAACTTCAAGTAGGTTTCATTGCCGCTGCGTTCAATGGGAGAAGCACCGAAGTGCACTAAGTCTTTCTCGTCAGCCCAAACGATTTTTGCACCGTCGATGCCGTTGTTAGCACCACCATTGGTTTTCTCTATCCAAGCATTGTCGATGTCTGCTCCGGCATGATCTTTAAACTTGTGTAGAATGATGTCTGTCCCAGAATAGTCTACTTTGGCCGAAGGTCCTGTATAGGATGACGCGTTATCTACGCCATTTGTGATGCCATTACCATACACCAATGGCAGTTTATAGAAGCCGGGATGGGAGATGACGTAGCAATTTGCCGTGCTACGCGCAGCTCGAGCGTTACCCTTGATGTCGTACATCGAGAGATCGTAGTAGTTGCTGCTGCTTCCTTTTGCGTCTTCCTTAAGTTTGTCGTTGCGTTCTTTGAGCAAGTCTTTCGTAACCATCTTCTGTATCGTGAGCTGACCTTGGTCGGCAGCCACATAATCTTCAGTTTGAGTGCGGGCGTTTACTTGCCCGTCAAACCATTCGGGCTTGTTCATCCCTTTGTTTTCCCATGCATTGGTGGCATAGTTGTACTCCTCGTAACCCACAATCTTCCATGCCACGGCATGCTTCAGGTTGGGAACAGAGGGGTCGTTGCGGAAACTCTCCACGGTATATGTGCCGCCGTCGGTACTATTGTAGGCGGCAGCAGTGGCAGGACCAGTCACTGTAAAGCTGTAATTCCAATTGCTAGAGGCGTTGCTTAGTTTGTAAGTGCGAGTGGTAGCGGGCTGCCACGTGTCGCTCAAGGGCATATCAATGGGGTCGGCATCGCTGAATTCAACATGAAGGGTAACACCTTCCAGGGGTTGTGGAATCATGTAGAACGTGTAATTGTCGCCATCATTGCCCACAATCACTTGATTGGGCATGCTGCTGGTGCTCACGGGCGTGCTGAGGGTGAGTGCAAAATTGGTTTTCGAGGCTGCATCCACATCCCAACGAAGCCCCTTGCCGTTGGTTTCGTCGGTGAAATGAAGCCGACCTTTGCTACACACGTTCCGCAATTCCACTTTGCTGATGTGTTTATCCCATGAGAGGTTCTGTCCCACTGCAAATTTCACAGCCGTAAGAGCGTGGTAGAATTCGAGGCGAGCCTTGGGAGCTTGGCCACGCGTTTCATATTTCACCTCACCAGAACTGGCCACCATGAGGTCTACTTGGTCGGTGACACTTGGCTTTACTTCAAAGTCGAGATAGGGCGTTCCGCTGTATGTGGCTGGCGAAAGGGTGATGCCATTCGTCGTCATTGCCTCGGGGAAGACAGCATAGAAACGGGCATAAGGTTGTTGCCAAGCCCATAGCAAAGGCGTAACGAGGGTTCCACTGGCATCAGTCGATGCACAGTGGAACCATTCGGGGCGATTCACTGCGAATTTGGGCGTATTACTGCGATAGCCCAACGCACTGAATCGGGCATCAATGGCCGTTTTCACGTTAGCTCGTGTATCGGGCTGTGGCAACACGGCGTTGATGCCTTCGGTAGTAGTTTGGATAAGACAGGTATTAGGTAAACCCTGCACCTCTAAGCGGCGCGTGGCCAGATCATGACTAGAAAAATTCTGTGCTTGCTGACGAGCAAGGGCGGCAATCTGTGTGCTGAGAGCATTCTGTGCAATAGAGAGTAGCCTTTCTTGCGCTACGCTTACCTCAAAACTGACGTTTACGCCAGGGTCGCCCGTTTCTTGTTGCTCATTGTCTTCGGTGCAAGA
>CAJPTO010000198.1 GCA_905373605.1 uncultured Prevotella sp. | reverse complement strand
CTTCATATTTGGCATTATCACGCGTGCGGTTTCCTCTCGCTCTTCTATCCTAAAAGTAAGTAGGGGATTGCTGCCAACATGATTAATTGCCCATTCATAAAAATCTTTTTCACTACAAGAAACGTCCCGTATATTGCGTGAGCAACATACGGGACAATGCTTTACACGCTGTACATAATGGTATTAGGGCATTTGTCTTGCCCAATGTTCGAAATCATCAGTTCGGTCAGTTTTCCACGTTTTTCAGCATTTGCATTAATCATTCGTGCGGCAAACACGCGTTGGATGTTGTAGCCGGCATACAGGTTATCGAAGAAATTGTTGGAAGGGTCTGCGCCTTTAACATCCGAATTGCTGAGGATGAAGCGGCTGCCACATTCTGTCACCGCATCGCAAAACTTGCTTAGGCGCACTTGTTCTGCATCATCGAAGGGTTGTTTTACGTACGTGTTGAACGTAGAAGTGTTGTTTAGCGGCTTATATGGAGGGTCGAGGTAGAAGAACGTGTTGCTGTTCGCATAACGTTTAGTTGCCGCGAAGTCGCCGCAGAGAATGTCAACACGCTGCAACAAGGCGGCATCGGCCATGATGGTTGGTGCATCGCAAATCGTTGGGCGAACGTATTTGCCGTGTGGAACATTGAACTTGCCTTTGGCATTTTCGCGGTAGAGGCCGTTAAAGCACGTGTGATTGAGGAAGATGAAGAGCGAAGCTTGCTCAACATCTGTTAGTTGGTCTTCGTTAAAACGGCGTCGATGTTCCATGAAAAAGGCAGTACGCTGGTCGTGTTTCATGGGGATGTAGGCCTCTTCAATGGCTCGGAGTGCCGCAATAAGTTTATCTGGCGAATGCTTAATCACGCGATACACGTTGATGAGCCTTGGGTTGAGGTCGTTGATAACGGCGTATTGGATGTTAGGATAATGCTGCAAAAGCCAAAACAAAACAGCACCTCCACCCACAAAAGGCTCGACATAGGTTATCGTTCTTCCTCGAAAATCAGCGGGCAAAAGCAGTTGTATGTCGGCCAGGAGTTGCGTTTTGCCTCCTGCCCACTTCACAAACGGCTTTGCTTCTTTGAATAAAGTCGTCCGCAATTCTTCTTTTGGCATTCTATGCTGTGTATACATATTTGCAAATGTAGCAAATTATCGGCGGATAACAGCCACTTGTCTGCACGATTTTTTATAAAACGTGCCTGCCTTGCACCTCCCGACACTCATGATGCGGCAATAAAAAAAGAGAAGCCATTGTTGTGTAGCTCCTCTTCTTTAAAAGATAATTGCAATTATTATTTCTTCTTTTTTATATTCGTGGGCCATCTAGGGCTTGAACCTAGGACCTCCAGATTATGAGTCTGTTGCTCTAACCAACTGAGCTAAAAGCCCGAACCACCCCAATGGGGCTGTTTGCAGGTGCAAAGGTAAGACTTTTGTGGCAATTATCCAAACAATTAAGACAAAAAGACGTAAAAATGAAGGCGGCAAGCCGAAGTTCTAGGTCTTTTATGTAACTTTGCATAATTGGGCAACGCTTGCCCATGCGCAACTATATAGACGAAAGATGAGTATCGAAACAACATTAGAGAAGTTTGACAAGGCGGGACTTACCGACCAACAAGTGGTCGAGAGCCAACAAAAACACGGACTTAACGTGCTTACGCCACCAAAGCGAACATCGCTTTGGGCGCTCTACTTGGACAAGTACCGCGACCCCATCATCCAAATCTTGCTTGTGGCCGCCGCCGTGTCGCTCGTCTTCTCGTTCATCGAGGGCGACTTCCTCGAGACATTGGGCATCTTCCTGGCCATCATCCTCGCCACAACCATCGGCTTCTACTTCGAAAGGGACGCCGCAAAAAAGTTTGACGTGCTTACCACATTGGGCGAAGAACAACCCGTTAAGGTGAGAAGAAACGGAAAAACGACAACCGTGGCACGCAAAGATGTGGTGCCGGGCGACTTGATGGTTATCGAAGTGGGCGACGAAATACCTGCCGATGGGGTGCTGCTTCAATCGGCCGACCTGCAAATAGACGAGTCGTCGCTTACCGGAGAACCCATCATCAACAAGCATGCAACGCCAGATGTGGCCGAAGAAGAGGCCACCTACCCCACCAACATGGTGCTGCGCTCCACGATGGTGATGAGTGGTAGCGGCCTTGCAAGGGTCACTGCCATCGGCGACAACACCGAAATTGGCAAGGTGGCACGAAAGAGCACCGAGCTAACGGCAGTGAAAACACCCCTCAACCAGCAGCTGGACCGTCTGGCAAAGCTCATCAGCAAGGTGGGGTTTGGCGTGGCTTTCACAGCCTTTGCCGTCTTCCTGGCACACGACATCTTCACCAATCCCCTGTGGCAAGGCCAAGATTACATGCGCATGGCCGAGGTGGTGCTGCGCTATTTCATGATGGCCGTAACGCTATTGGTGATGGCTGTACCCGAAGGATTGCCAATGGCCGTTACCTTAAGCTTGGCCTTGAACATGCGCCGCATGCTGAAAAGCAACAACCTGGTGCGCAAACTGCATGCCTGCGAAACGATGGGAGCGGTGACGGTGATATGTACCGACAAGACGGGGACGCTCACCGAGAACAAGATGCAGGTGGCCGAAATGCGACTTTTCGCCGACAACTCGCCCCTTGTCGAGGCCATCGCGCTGGACACCACGGCGCACCTTGAAGAGAAAGACGGCGTTGCAACGGGCATCGGAAACCCAACGGAGGTGGCTCTGCTGCTGTGGTTGCAGGCCAACGGACACAATTACCACAGCTTGCGCGCACAAGGGAAGGTGGAAAACCAACTGCCTTTCTCCACCGAACGCAAATATATGGCCACCATCGCCACGCTCGAAGGGCGACGGCTGCTCTTCGTGAAAGGAGCTCCCGAAACCATATTGGGCCTATGCCAGATAGACGAAGCAGAGCGAAACAACGCCAACAGCCTGCTGCGAACATACCAAAGCAAGGCCATGCGAACCTTGGCATTCGCATATAAGGAGCTTAAGGCCGGCGATGAGCCATGCTTTGAGCCCCATTGCATGCAAAACCTCACGCTGCAAGCCGTTACGGCCATCAGCGACCCCATTCGCAAAGACGTTCCGGATGCCGTAAAAGAATGTATCGACGCTGGCATAGAGGTGAAAATCGTTACGGGCGACACCGCCGCTACGGCCATCGAGATTGCCAGGCAGATTGGGATATGGGACAAAGACACGCCGCTTGAGGCGCAAATAACCGGGCCCGACTTCGCCGCGCTTAGCGATGACGAGGCCTACGAAAGGGTGAAAGCACTGCGCGTGATGTCGCGTGCACGCCCCACAGACAAGCAACGACTGGTGAACCTGCTGCAACTTCGCGGCGAGGTGGTGGCGGTTACGGGCGACGGAACCAACGATGCGCCCGCACTGAACCACGCACATGTGGGGCTATCGCTGGGCAGTGGCACCAATGTGGCTAAGGAAGCATCAGACATGACCCTGCTCGACGACTCGTTCCGCTCCATAGAACGCGCCGTGATGTGGGGGCGGTCGCTCTACAACAACATTCGCCGCTTCCTCTTCTTCCAACTTGTGGTGAACCTCACGGCACTGCTCTTGGTGCTGGGCGGGGCCATCATCGGCACGCAAATGCCACTCACCGTCACCCAGATATTGTGGGTTAACCTCATCATGGACACCTTTGCGGCAATGGCTTTGGCATCTTTGCCGCCCACACGCGAGGTGATGAGTGGACGACCACGCAAACAAACCGACCATATCATATCGCCACCAATGGCTCGCGGCATCATCTTATGCTCGCTGGTGTTCTTTGCCATGCTCTTCGCCATGCTGATTTACTTCCTTAATGAGGGCAACGGACAGGTAGACACGCACCAACTCACCATCTTCTTCACCACGTTTGTAATGTTGCAATTCTGGAACTTGTTCAACGCCAAGACACTGAACTCGAACCATAGCACCTTCCGAAGGCTCTACGCCGACCGCGGTTTGCTGCTCGTCTTGCTGCTCATCCTTGCCGGACAGTGGCTCATCGTAACTTTCGGCGGCCGAATGTTCCGCACCGTTCCGCTCTCCGCGACCGAATGGTTGGCCATCATCGGCGCGACATCGGTGGTGATGTGGGCGGGAGAACTATGGCGTAGCCTTAAACCAAAACGCAAAACCAATGCCACTGCCTAACGCCATGCACAACAACAGCACGGCCTGCGTGGCCACAATTGGCTTCTTCGATGGCGTGCACCTTGGCCACCGCTACCTTATCAACCATGTAAGGCAGTTGGCCGAGGCGCAAAACATGGCATCGATGGTGGTTACATTCGGCACGCATCCACGGCAAGTGGTGCACCCGGAATATGTGCCACACCTGCTTTCAACGCCCGAAGAGAAACAACTTTTGCTCAAAGGAACGGGCGTAGACCAAGTGATGGTGCTGAATTTCGACCAGAACATGGCCGCACTCACCGCACGAGAGTTTATGCAACGCGTGCTGAAACAAAGGCTCAACGTGGCACAGCTCGTTATTGGCTACGACAATAAGTTTGGCCATAACCGCGAGGAAGGCTTCGAAGACTATTGTCAGCATGGCCACGAATTGGGTATTAGCGTGGTGGAAGCACCGCAATTCGCACCATCTGGCGCACACATCAGTTCGTCGGCCATACGCCACAATCTGGCCGAAGGGCGCATCGTGCAGGCCAACGCCTTGCTGGGTTACACCTATTCGCTGGGTGGAAAGGTGGTGCCGGGCTTTCAAGAGGGGCGCAAAATGGGCTTCCCAACGGCAAACCTTCTTGTTGACAACCCACAAAAGCTGTTGCCACAGAACGGCGTTTACGCCACAACCGTGGAACTGGAAGGCTACGAACACCCCCTTAAGGGCATGACAAACATAGGCATTCGCCCCACTTTCAACGGAAAGGGTATCACCATTGAGACGAACATCCTCGACTTCTCGGCCGACATCTACGGCAGAAACATGCGCGTGGCTTTCGTGGAACGCATTCGCGATGAGCTGAAGTTCAATTCTATCGAAGAGCTAAAGGCGAAGATGAAGCAGGATGAAGCCTTGGCAAGACGGCTTAACCAAGACGCATGAGCAAAGGCGGCTCACCCCAATCCCTCTCCAAAAGGAGGTAGAAAGGGGAGGGTATGCAATACAACTTAAGAAGCAAATCGAGCTTGTTATCATGCCTGTAACAGGGCGGAGTGGGCAATATGCAATGCCACAACAAGGCAAATGCTGTAGACAAACAATCACCGCACGCTTTGTTTGCCATGTGGAAGCAATGCCACAACAAGGCGAACGCCGTGGACAAACAATCGCCACGCGCTTTGTTTGCCGCGTGGAAGCAATGCCACAACAAGGCGAACGCCGTGGACAAACAATCGCCACACGCTTTGTTTGCAGCTTGGTAGCAATGCCACAACAAGGCGAACGCCGTGGACAAACAATCACCGCACGCTTTGTTTGCCGCATGGAAGCAATGCCACAACAAGGCAAATGACGTAGACAAACACTGCTACGGACAGACTTATAGACAAGAAGAAGGGTTCTTACAGCATCGTTTGGCAATGCATTTGCACGCACTCTTAACCGTACCACGCTGCTGGTAGTGCTGCTACCAGTCGTTGGTAGCATGGCTACCACACGCTGGTACGAAGGCTTCCACACACTGGTAGCGTGGCTACCACACGCTGGTAGGCGGTGCAGATGCATAGAAAAGCACCTTTTTGTAAAGGTTGTAATTTCCCAAAGCATCTCATTTTGCCCACGCCTTTCAGCAAATGGCAGCAACAACAATGAAAATAAAGAAGACAAACAATATAAACAACAAGGCATATCACTCCCCTCTCCCCTT
>CAJPTO010000197.1 GCA_905373605.1 uncultured Prevotella sp. | reverse complement strand
GGGAAAGTCAGAACCATAGAGCAGATGGCTGTGCAATGTGATACTAAGCAATGCACGGATGGCTGATGGCGAGTGCGCTCCGGCTAAGTCGAAGTAGAGATTTTTCAGGTTTTCTTCCCACTGAATGGCACCTACCATATTGAATTGGCGCATCACTGGTTCGAGTGCTTTCATGCGCGGAATGGACAAAGGCAGGTATGCGCCACAGTGCGGCACAACTATTTTCAGCTTATTAAAGCGTGCTGGCACGTTGCGTGTTATCATGTTGCCCAGCGTTCGCGTTGTTTCCGAGAGATATTCTTGCATGGCCAACGGCGTTTGTTTCATCACAGTGGCGTTAATTGGTTCGGGTTTGTGTGGGTGAAGAATGATAACAGCACCGCGTTCGGTCAGCATCTCGAACAATGGGTCTAGTTCTGGCGCGCCTAGATATTGGCCATTAACGTTGGTAGCCAACTTTATTCCGTCGGCGTGCAGCGTGTCTAAGGCGTATTTGGCCTCGTTAATGGCCGCCTGTACATTGGGTAAAGGCAGTGTGGCACAAAACAAGAAGCGCCCGGGATAGCGTTTCTTGATGGCCGCAGCCTCTTCGTTCAGCTTCCTGATAACGGCAATGGCCTCTTTGTCGCCGCCGTATTGGGGATGAGGGGCGGCCAAAGTGAGTACCGAAGTTTCCACTCCTGCTTCGTCCATCCATTTTAGTTGGCTTTCAACATCCCAGTGTGGAAGGGGAAAACCTTCGTCCAACGCTGCGCCATTTTTGTTGAGATAGTTGGTGTAAGTGGGGGAAATGATGTGACTGTGTACATCTATAACACCTTGAGCGGTGGCGTTTTGAGCGATTGCTGCCATAAGTAGGACTTTTATTATGTTTTTTTTTATCATCTGTTAAAATGGCTTGTGGGCGAAGTTTGTTGTTGCATTTCGTCTAAGGCTTAAGGCTGACACTAAAAATTCTGCGCAAAAGCCCATTCCCTTTTATGATTTTGCATTTTGTTGTCTTTTTGTTTTGGCTGAACAGCTTTCGCCTATGCTTTCAGTTGCGTAGTCCACCATGCTCTTTCAGCCGTAAACGAAAGCTTTGCAACTAAAAGCTGAAATGCAGCAAGGCAATTTTTAGAACCTGCCTTAGCTTTGCGCTGTTAATTTATTGTTATCCAACAAGTGCAAAGATACGAAATATCCGCGCATTAGTAGGTTATCTGCTTCCTTTTTTAGTATATGATAAGAGAACAAAACAGGATGCCTGTCTAAAAGAACGCCCTGCAAGTTGCCGTAAAAGCACTTGCAGGACGTTGTTACTGTAGCGGTAGAATTTAGTTTTATAATCTTAGAGGCTTAAAGTTTCGCAGGGTAGTGCTTTCTTCTACACCGCCAAACTTTTAAGCATTAAGTTCGTGAACTTTAGGTTAAGTGTATATACAACCCGATAATCCAGAAACTTAATAACTGAAGAACGATAAACTTATTGTCTAAGAAACTAAAGTCAATCCGTTTTCACGGCCACCACACTTGTTAGTTCGGGGTCGAGGTAGAAAGTCTGTTTGTAGGGTTTCTTCTCGCCCTTCTCGTCTTTTGCTTCGAGCGTAATGCGGAGCATCAGCAGCGTTTTGGTGTTAGAGGGGCGTTGTCCGAACTTAGTGTCGGGCTTATACAAGCCACCACTCTTCACATCGGCTTGCAATGCCTTGATGGTGCTGTTGTCTACGCGGTCGGTAGAGTCGAGTTTGCCTACATCTGTAACCGATACCGACGAAAGCGACGTGTGCTCGTCGATAAAGTTCTCAACCAATTGCTTGGCCGAATGGCGTTTGCCGCAACTCATTGCCGTGAAAGTGAGCGCAATGGCGGCAAGAAGCATAAAGACGTGTTTCTGTTTCATTGTTTATTTGGCTGGAACGTTTTTGAGAATGTCTAGTAAATGATCCCATACCATTTGCACGGTGGGGATAAGCAGACGTTCGTCGGGCGTATGTACATCGCGAAGTGTGGGTCCGAACGAAACCATATCCATGTGGGGATAGCTTGTGGCGAACTGTCCGCACTCCAATCCGGCGTGAATGCCGCGAACAATGGGGTCTTTGCCGAAGATGCGTTTGTAAGATTCGGCAGCAACCTTGGTGAGTTCGCTGTTGGGGTTCATCTGCCAAGCGGGATAACCATCTGTCTGTTCCACTTCTGCACCAGCCAACTTAAGCACTGCGCCAACAGAATTGCATTGATTGGTGAGGTTGCTCATCACGTTACTGCGTTGCGAAGCCAGCAAGTCTACGGTGTTCTCGGTGGTTTTCACCACAGCGATGTTGCTTGATGTTTCCACCATTCCGCCCAAGGCTGGGTCTTGACAGATGGCAAAAACACCATTGGTTATGCCTTGCAAGGCCATGATGAGGCGGCGACTAACGTCGGCCGGCATTACCTTTTCGGCGTTTGCGCTTTCCATTGCAAACTCCATTGCGGTGTCGGTAACGTGAAACTCATCGGCCACTTCGTGTGCAAACACATTCCAGTCGGCACGAACGTTCTCTTTAACATCGTTAGGAACAGCCATTATCACGCGTCCGTCGCGAGGAATGGCGTTATGCAGCTTGCCCGAATTGAAACTGGCCAAGCGAACGTCGTATTTCTCTTGCTCCAGATATACAAAACGAGCAAGAAGCTTAATGGCGTTGGCGCGTTTCTTATTGATGTCGTCGCCCGAGTGACCGCCAGTGAGACCTTTTACCGAAAGTTGCAAGAAGAAATGGTCTTTGGGGGCGTTTTCTCTTTCGAAATGGAATACGGCATGTGTGCTGCGCCCACCCGCACACGACACGAATATCTCGCCTTCATCTTCAGAATCGAGGTTGATAAGCCAGTCGCCCGTCATGAAACCAGGCTCCATTCCCGAGGCACCAGTCATCTGTGTTTCTTCATCGCTAGTGAAAACACACTCCAAGGGTCCGTGTTTGATGTCGTTGCTTTCAAGTACGGCCAAGGCCATTGCCACGCCAATACCGTCGTCTGCACCAAGGGTAGTGCCCTTAGCCTTCATCCATTCGCCGTCTACATAAGTTTGGATGGGGTCTTTGTCGAAGTCGAACTCCACGTCGACAAGCTTGTCGCACACCATGTCGGTGTGGCTTTGCAGGATAACAACCTTTCTGTCTTCCATGCCTTTAGTGGCAGGTTTGCGGATGATAACGTTGTTCACAGCGTCAACTTTCACCTCTAAGCCGTGCTTTTGGGCGAAATCTTTAAGGTAGGCAACCATTTTCTCCTCGTGTTTTGAGGGGCGTGGTATTTGATTGATTTGCTTGAACTGGTCGAAGACGCAGCTCGGAGATAAATTACTTTTATTCATATTTTGGTTTCTTTTTGAGTGATTTCGTAAATTATTAATTATCTTTGCAGCGTTTGAACACGGCATTTACCGATTGCAAAAATAAACAAAATGATAGAAACATTGGCCTTATCCCTGTTAATAATTGCTATCGCAATGGCATTATTGGCTGTAAAGTTGATTTTTAGAAAGAACGGAAGGTTCTCTTCACAACATATACACGATAATCCTGGACTGAGGAAACAGGGTATTCATTGCGTTATAGACCAAGACAAAGAGGCTCGTAGAACGGCTGCTAACGCTGTTAGCGAGCGTAGTGAAAGCAATGTGCAACACGCTTGATGGCGACGCGCATTCTGATAGTTTGCACAAATTTGGGTAAAATGAAATAACATAAATATAATTAAATGAACAAGAAGAACATTTTTGGCACAATGGCTGTTGCCGCATTGGCTACGTTGGTTTTCACTTCATGTAACAAGTCGAACCAGCAGGCCGAGAACAAGAGTGAAACGACAAGTAAGGGTACCCCTACTGAAATGAAAATTGCTTACGTAGAGGTAGACTCCATCATGAGCCAGTACAAATTCTGCAAGGATTATTCTCTTATCCTGCAAAAGAAAGGGCAAAACATCCAAAGCACATTGGCCTCTAAACAACAAGCTTTGCAGGCTGCCGCAGCTAACTTTCAGCAAAAGGTTCAACAGAACGCTTATACGCGCGAACAGGCCGAGGCCATACAGGCTGGCTTGCAAAAACAAAATGCCGACTTGCAGGTGCTCAACCAACGCCTGAGCAACGAGTTCCAGGTGGAAACCGAGAAGTATAATGCTGCTTTGCGCGATAGTATCCGCCATTTCCTTAACGATTATAATAAGGATAAGAAGTATAGCTTGATTTTGAGTAAGGCTGGCGACAACTTGCTTTACGCCGACAAGGCTTTCGACATCACCAACGACGTTGTTGCAGGGCTGAACAAGGCTTATAAGCCAGCCAAGGCTACAGCTGAAGCAACAAAGAAATAGTTGCTCGGAGAGGCTTTGGATTATCCCCTTTGGCAGATTGAGTTAGTCTAATGTGCCGTTAACTGTAGCATCGACATCGTTAAACGCCGCTAAGAGCAATCGTTTTTCCTAAGTTGTGTATCAAGTGTTGCACAATGAGCGTCTATAATAACGATTGATGTTGTTAGTTATCGTGTCTTTCACTGGTAATCACGATAATCATGTTGCGTAAGTGATAAACGGAAAAATGACATCTTATCATAAGTCTTTGGGGGTTCCTTGTTAGGTTGGTCTGTTTGACAAGTGACTTTAGCTATCTCCCCACAGCTTGCTTGATTTGCCAATTCTTATATGTAGTAAGAAGCATATGGTGGATTTGTGTTCTGTGGCTAACACCATTGGATGATGCCATGTTCGCTTGAGCGTAACTTCAACGACTCGTAAATTTTTACTGAGTGTGAAAGATGCTTAGATGTGAAATGCTGCATGTAGGTTGTTGAATAGCCAATCACCAGTACATCCGCAAAGTGATGAGGGTGTGCCCCGTTACTCTCCTTATATTAAGCTATCATTTTCTTCGCCCCAACAATTAATGGTTGTTGGGGTGAAGTCGTTTGTTGAATGCATTAATTGTTCCGCATTGTAAAGCTAGTTTTTAAGTATACGCCAATTCTGGATAATAATAGCAAGCCTTACGAAATTTATCTTCATAACGCAGGTGTGGTTTGCGAAATTGCGAATAGAAGATGTAAGATATTTATAGCGCGAATTTTAACCTTGCGAGTGGCTTCGCTCATCACCAACTGCCAACCTGACCCAATTTATCCATTTCACGCAAGGTGAACATGAAGAACGCAAATCGACTTACAAGTTTGGGAAAAGGCCATTTTGCTGATTTAAGCACTATTTCGGCAGAACATCATGCAAAGTGGGACATTTAGCTGGGCTGTTTGAAGGTGATAGCTTTGCAAAATGCATTGATAGCTTGGCTATCTCTTACAAATAGCTTTGCTAAATGTTGTATTTTGCTTTATTTCCAATGCAAAACAGGTTGCACGCACTTAAGGCTCTATATAAGCGACAAGTTTGGGGCTTAAGTGGACGGAAATGCGCGTTGAATGTTGAAAAGCGCATCCCAAAGAAACAATAAAGGAGGAGCGGAAGCGGTTGCAGGTGACAATCTAGAGAAGCAAAACGCGTCAAAATGCAGTATGTATCCTCTTCCTTTAACAGTAAGGATATTCAGGATCAAGGGAAACGCATGTTTTTTCATGCAGAATTTTCACAATATATTTTAACATAGAAAGCTGAGATGATGGTGTCTTGAAAATAAAGCTGCAAGAAAGATGGTTTTGAAAAAGGAAAGGTGAAAAGTCATTCTTAAGTTGAGCAGCAGCATTTGCGCCAGTTCGGGCTAAGAAATACTCTTCACGCCAGCTACTACTTTGCTGCTGTTGGTGTAAAGATTGCTTTTACCCCAAACAGGCGTAAAATTTACTTTTATTGTGTTTCAGCATTTTGCCGAGCAGACTTCAAAGTTATCTTGG
>CAJPTO010000196.1 GCA_905373605.1 uncultured Prevotella sp. | reverse complement strand
CATTATTGAAATAACAAAAAAACAAGACAAGAATGGTGTTTTTATGTTAAGGCTAGTCTAGCTTTTCGGGGCATTACAACATGTAGGGTATGCTCAACCCACTGCTATACGAAAGGCAGAATAGTGAAACGCCTACTGCGTTTCAGGGGAAAAGCGCAAGTTAAGCCGTGTGGGCTGTAAAACAACAGGCCTATTATAGCACAGAAACAACCATATTGAGGATGTGTGCGCAGTTTTCCTTCACCTTTACGGGCGTTATGTCACCTCTTTATATAAGGCGGATGATGAAGATAATTGCTTAACAAGTGTATGTGTTGCCCCATTAGCTGCACAATCAAGGTGTCCGGCATATGGTGTACAGGTGTCCGGCATATGGTGTACAAGTGTCCGGCTTATGGTGTACAGGTGTCTGGCATATGCCAGACACCCATTAAGTGTTCAGAATAGGGTTGACATTTGCTGCAGTTAGTGTCATTAATAAAGTATGTTGGCTGAAAAGATTGTAAGTAAACCTTCGTGGCGATGCATGATAAACAAAGCTGCAACAGGCGAAACACAGCCTATAAGCGAAAAAGGGCCACGGCTATTGCCATGACCCTTTCACTTCATTTCGCGATTTTTTTTGCGGTTATCGTCTTCATGTTGTGTGTCAAATCCTGCGTAGGCGCGTTGTCACCTTTGGTGGTGAAAGCCTTTCTGCATTGCGGTTGCGGCGTTCTACACGCAAGATTTGGCTGTAAGTATTTAGCTTCGGGCAAATACTCATTTGGTATAGAAGTCGATAAACCTTGTTAAGGCTTGCTTGCACACAGGGCAGAACTCTGGAACTTCGTTGGTTCGCATGCGGCAATCTTGAAAACCACGGTACACGCCCTTCAAACTATAACCGGCACCTTCGTATACACCCACCGTCTTTTTGTTCTTCTCGGTTGTAGGTGTGGGTATCGGCGTGCCTTTCTTTATTAAGTTCTCCCATTTTCCCTTGAAATTCACCAGCGTAGTGATGTTTTCTTCCCACGGTTCAATGTCACTTGGGTACATGGCAATGCTCTCAGCTTCGTATGCATACTCGTCTGCAAGCCCTGCAAAGCTATGTCCGAACTCGTGCACCACCACGGGTTTGAACTTCTCATGGTGAGTCATCGAGAGGTTGTAAGAGTTGAGTATGCCGCCACCGCCATATTTTTCGGTGTTAACCAGCACGATAATATGTTCGTAAGGCGTGCCGGCAAGCCAGTCGTGCAGTTCAAAGAGGTTCAGCGTTGTGAGATAACGGTTGCTATAAAACGTGTCGAAGTGCGAATGCAGGGCCGTGTTCTTCCATATTCCCTTAGATGGTTCGCTCGTGCCACTTTCTTTTGATGGCGACTTCACTGCCACAATGTTAAACTTGTTGCGAGCCGACTTAAAGGGTTCGTGGGCGAAGAGTGCTTCTGTTGCTTCCCTGGCATCTTTCAAAAACACAGGCATCTCGGCCTCTGTGTAGCCTTCGGCCACGTAGGCAATGTGAATGCAGCGGTTGGGATCGTCGGCTTTTTGCAGTGTTTCGTATGGTGTAACAGACGTTTCTCCCATTTTCCTAATCAGAATGTCTTTCGGAGCAACCGTATGTGTAAGGCTAGCCGTTATCTGTCGGCGGTTGTTTCGCAGGTCGACGGTAATCTCCACCGTGTCTTTCGGCATGGGAACGAGGAACACATTCTCAAAAGACTTGGACGAAGCCTTTGCCTCATCGTAGGTAAGCCATTCTTGGAACAGCGTGGAGAACGAGTTTCGGTAAATCACTTGCTTGTCTTTCTTTCGCCTGACGGTTATTTGTCCGTAGCCTTCCACGGGCGTTTCGGCCAGCCTTTGCCGCTTGCCATACCATCCAGGCATCACATTGAGCTTGGCCACAGAAATGTCTTGTTTGTTCACGTTTCCTGCAAAGGTGTAGTCTATGCGCAGGGTTCGGTTGTCAAAATCGTCGTCGAAGCGTTGCGACCACGCCGACAACGTACTCGCCAAAGCGAGAATTGTTAAGAAGAGTGTCTTCATTTTATAGTATGATGTTAAACGATAATAATTGTCTAGAGGGGTAATATGTGGGCAGGTTGCTTTGAGGTCGAAGCTGTGTTGCTGTTGGCATGCAGAAGTCATGTTGGGCATGCTGAAGGTAAGCACGCCCTTGCATGGCTGCAAAACAAGCCCCTAGCTGTTTGTCGTGGCCATTTACTTGGTTTAAACGGCGGCATCCAACAGCCCACAGGCATCAATAAACCCTGAGCACAGCACCAACACGTATTTGGTAGTCTTCGGGTAAGTCGTTCATCTTATATAGGCTCTTCAGGCGGATGCCATATTTTTGTGCGATGTCGTACATGCTTTCTCCGGCTTTCACCACGTGCGGTCTGTTCTTGAATTGCTTCTCGGCGTGCTTACGCTTCTTCTTCAGGTAGATAATGTCGCCTTCGGCCAACACATCATGTTTAGAACGTTCGTTGGCCTTAGCAAGCGAGCGAGCCGAAAGCTCCAATTCCTTAGCCAACGACTTGAAGGTATCGCCGCGTCTAGCCCTCAAGTAGTAGTTGTCGTTATACTTGTGTATGGGATGCAGGCGCATGTTGGTGTTTCCTGGTTGGTAATTACCAGCATGTTTGGCAAAGAACCGGTCGTAGTCGGTGGCCGAATCGTATAAGTAGAGCTTATATAGCTCGATAACATTAATCAGTTTTGTGGCATAACCAGGGTCGGTGGCATATCCGCATGCCTTCAATCCCTTGGCCCATCCACGGTAATCGGTTATGTCGAGTGCGAAAAGCTGTCTGTAACGGCTTCGTTTCAAAAACTGGCTGTGGTCTTCGTAGCTTTCTTTTGCGCTCTTATATGCTCTGAAGCATTCGTTCTTGGCATCATCGTCGTGATAAGTGGTTCGGCCCGTCCAGTCGTGACACTTTATTCCGAAGTGGTTGTTGCCCTTTTTCACCAGTGTGCTTTGCCCGGCACCGCTCTCAAGCAAGCCTTGCGCCAGCGTTATGCTGGCAGGAATGCGATGTTTGAGCATCTCTTCGATGGCCAAGTCCTTATATTGGCTGATGTAAGTTTGGTACACCGAGTTCCAACGCAGCTGCGACCACGTGGGCAGAACAAGTGCCAATGCAACAAGCAGAACGACTATTTTCTTCATAAAAAAACCGATTTTGTCCACAAAAGTAATGATTATTATTGTAATTACGCTCATTCTCAATTGCTAATTACATGCATTTCAACCATTCTTCACCATGTTGGCATGGTTTTTATAAACTATTAGCGGTTTTTTCGTACCTTTGTAGAGTTATTAATTTGTCTGTATGAGCCAACAAAAACATCGCATTACATTAGCATTGGGTAGCAACTTTTCGGCCGAAGCCAACATTGAGCAGGCCAAGGCGCGTTTAATGGCAGCATTTGGCAAGCTTCGTGTTTCGCGTTCGCTTGTAACGTCGGCCATCGGCATTGTTTCTCCGCCATTCGTCAACTGCGTGATTATGGCCCAAAGCAACCAAGACATGCAAAACGTGCTGCACACGCTTAAATGCATAGAGGCTGATATGGGCAGTTTGCCTGAAGACCGACGCAAAGGCATTGTGAAAATAGACATAGACTTGCTGCAATTTGATGACATAAGGCGTAAGGAAGAAGACTGGAATCGAGATTATATACAGCTGTTGATTAACGAGTTAAGAGATGAATAACCAAGTTTCACTTAAATGTTGAACACTGCACAATGCATACAACAAACCATACGCATAATGAAAGTTCGGCAAAACCTTATCCCAAACATCAGCCGTTCTTTGAAACAAAATGAGTAACTTTGTGCGAATAATTTAAAAGTAAATGATTTCAGTTGAAGGTTTAACGGTAGAATTCAGTGTAAAGCCGTTGTTTAAGGACGTTAGTTTCGTGGTGAACAACCGCGACCGCATTGCCTTGGTGGGCAAAAACGGCGCAGGAAAGTCTACCATGCTCAAGATATTGTGTGGCAAACAAAAGCCCACGGCGGGCAATGTGTCTGTACCAGCGGGTACCACTATTGGCTATTTGCCGCAAGTGATGATACTGCAAGACGGCACAACCGTTAAGGAAGAGGCACGAAAGGCGTTCGCCGACAACACGGAATTGAAACAACGCGTGGAGCAATTGAACCGCGAACTGAGCGAAAGAACCGACTACGAGAGCGATGATTACATGGCCCTTGTGGAGCGGTTTACCCACGAGCACGAACGCTACCTGATGCTGGGTGGAAACAATTACGAGGCCGAACTGGAGCGAACACTCATCGGATTGGGGTTCAGCCGAACCGACTTGGAACGCCCAACGAGCGAGTTTAGCGGTGGTTGGCGCATGCGTATCGAGCTGGCGAAGCTGCTTTTACGCAAGCCCGACGTGCTTTTGCTCGACGAACCCACCAACCATTTGGACATCGACAGCATTCAATGGCTCGAACAATTCCTTGCGCAGAGCTCCAGTTCGGTGGTTCTTGTAAGCCACGACCGCGCTTTCATCAACAATGTGACCAACCGCACGCTCGAAATATCGTGCGGCAGGGTGATAGACTATCGCGTTAAGTACGACGAATATGTCATATTGCGGGCTGAACGCCGCGAACAGCAGTTGCGCGCCTACGAAAACCAACAGAAAGAGATAGCGGACATGAAAGATTTCATTGAAAAGTTTCGCTATAAGCCTACAAAGGCCGTGCAGGTGCAAAGCCGCATCAAGCAATTAGCAAAGATTGTGCCGATAGAGATAGACGAAGTGGACACTTCGGCCTTGCGCTTGAAGTTCCCTCCCTGTTTGCGAAGCGGCGACTATCCCGTGATTTGCGACGATGTGCGCAAGGATTATGGCGAGCATACCGTGTTCGACCATGTCACTTTCACCATCAAACGTGGCGAAAAAGTGGCTTTCGTGGGAAGAAATGGTGAGGGAAAGTCGACACTTGTGAAGTGTATACTCAACGAAATACCCTACACTGGTGAGTTAAAGATTGGCCATAACGTGCAAATTGGCTATTTTGCGCAGAACCAAGCGCAACTGTTGGATGAGAACTTAACCGTTTTCGAAACGATAGACAATGTGGCGAAAGGCGACATCCGCCTTAAGATACGCGACATATTGGGTGCTTTCATGTTCGGCGGTGAGGCTTCAGACAAGAAGGTAAAGGTGCTTAGCGGTGGTGAACGTAGCCGATTGGCCATGATTAAGCTCTTGCTCGAGCCTGTTAACCTGCTTATCCTGGACGAACCCACCAACCATCTCGACATGCAATCGAAAGATGTGCTTAAAGAAGCCATTAAGGCGTTCGACGGAACGGCCATAGTGGTTTCGCACGACCGCGAGTTTCTAGATGGATTGGTGACGAAGGTTTACGAGTTTGGCGGAGGAAAGGTGAAAGAACACCTTGGCGGCATATACGATTTCATTCGAAACACCGCGGCCGCACAAGAAAACAACACACTGCCTACAAGCATTGACACCCTCTTGCATTCGTCTGCACCAGCCGTTAAAGCCGAGGAAACGCCCAAAACCGACAATGAAAGCTATGCGCAACGCAAGGAACGCATGAAGAAAGTGAGCAAAGCCGAGAAGGCCGTGAAAGAATGTGAGGCACGAATAGCGTCAATGGAGAAACGCATCGGCGAACTTAACACCTTGCTTAGCGATGTGAACAACGCTTCGGACATGACACTGGTGAGCGAATACACCTCCGTGCAACGTGCCTTGGACAGCGAAAACGAGAAGTGGATGGAGCTAAGCGAAACCCTAGAGGCACTGTCGAGGCAGGTTTCGTAGGGTAAATCCGCGCATGGTCTTCACAAACAATCGTCTAAAGACAATAAGAATTAATCAACATTTATCCATAAAAACAGAGAACACATGAACATGAAACAAATCTTTCCTGCGCTC
>CAJPTO010000195.1 GCA_905373605.1 uncultured Prevotella sp. | reverse complement strand
GCTTAAGGATGGGGAAATCTTCGCGTGTGAAAGAGAAACTCATCACAGGCGACGTGTAGTTTTTAGTGAAGTCTTCCAGTTTCTTGTTGTCAGTGTCGCCACCTTTGCACACAAGCACAGGCATGACCATCACATTGTTTAGGCATTCGCCGTAATTTCTCTTTGTCACCTCGCTATTGTCTGTTGTCCGCAAGATAATCTGTCGTTCGCAATTATGCTTCTTTGCCAGTTCTGCCACTTGCTTTCCGTAGGCTTTCCATTTGTCAACTTGAATGAGGATTTTGTCTTTTGCCAATAGCAGCACTTCTTCAAAGGTGGGAATTCTTTGGCGTGTTTTCACACCGATGGGAGTTAGCAGGTAGAGTTTGCGCAGCTGGTCAAGCGTGTGGTCGGACACCTTTCCCGAGCCTGTTGTGGTGCGGTCTATGGTTTCATCGTGCATGATGACCAGTACGCTGTCTTTAGTCATTTGGAGGTCCACTTCTATTCCGTCAATGCTTTCGTCAATGCAATCTTGGAACGCTTGCAAGGAGTTTTCGGCAGAGTTGCGCCAATTGCCTCGATGCGCGAAAATCATAACATGTTTGGACTTGCCTTTGTCGTACATGTATTGAAGAAGCGTGTCTACCCTGCATGTCTGTGCCGCAGCCGTTAAGGGCATTGCCGCAAGAAGCAGTGCAGCTACAAAGCTTTTTACTAATGTTCTCATGAAAGAATGTTGTTAGAGAAGCGTTCAGAGCAACCCGGCGGGTGGTTGTTCTGAACACTTGCATTTGTTATTTGAAGTTTGTTGTGTCTGTTATTTGAAGTTTGTTGTGTCTGTCCACCCAGGGTTTTGTGTGAGCACGCCGCCAGTTAGCACTCTCTCGCTTGCAGGTATTGGCCACAAGTAATCCCTGTTTTCATCCCAAGTGATGGTAATGTTGCTTAAAGCGTGAATATTCCCAGAAGTGTTGTTGGTAAGAATAATGTCTTTGCCAAGTTTGAAGGCCGCCCCTTCGAAGTTTCCTTTGCTTGTTGTATACAACAGCACATCTGCCTTGCCATCTTCGTTCATGTCGTATTCAGCTGGACCAGGGAAGTAGCAACCTTCAAATGCTTTAGTGAGTTGTTGTCCCTCTTTCCATCGAAAGATGTCCCACAATCTAAATCCCTCTAACGCAAGTTCTATGGTTCGCTCGCGCCTTATCTCCAAAATCACTCCCGTGTTTGCGCTCTTTGCGACGTTGGGATAATATTGTTGCAGCAAGTTGTCTGGGTCGGCGTTTGCAGCCGACATGCTTAGATGGGGCATGTTCACCCTATCCCTGATTTTGTTTACCGATTTATCAAGGTCGGCTTGCGTTAATGTGCCCAGTTCTGCCTTTGCTTCAGCAAAATTCAGGTACACTTCGGCAGCTCTGAAAAGGGGATAGTCGGTAATGGCTTTGAGAGAGCCGTCATAAGGAGAGGCGTTTACGTATTTTATAGGGCGATAACCCGTTAAGGAACTGAGGTTGTTAACCGTTTCTGTAGAGTCGTCAACCTGAACATACCCTGGGCAAAGCACCGTTTGAGCCATGCGTGGGTCTCTTTTTTTGGTCTCTTCTGCATAAGTCATCGTATTCCAGTCTGCCTGATCTTCAAAACGTGAGCCGTCAGCCATTAGATAATGGTTCATGAAACGCTTTGTGAAACCTTGGCGATAGATGATGATGTTGAAAGGAATGCTGTGGCGAACATTTGCCGTGTTGCTGTGTTTCTTTGTTAATACTACTTCATCACCGACAGCATCAATGCTATTGAACAGCACGCGATAGGGTTCAGTTCCATTGGTGTAGAGCTTGTAACCGCTCTTGTCAATGAATTGTTCGCCAGCTTCTGCCGCTTGTTGTAAGTATTTCTCGTAATTGGCCAAGCCGCGATATTTCCTGAACGTTCCTTCAAAGAGGGCAGCGCGGCTCTTTAATGCAAGAGCTGTCCATTTAGTTACGCGCACCTGATTTTTGCTTGTTGGTAACATGGCGATGGCTTTATCCAGGTCTTGCATCACCGAGTCCATGATTACCTCTCTGTCTTGGCGCGGTTTGGCGAGCAATTTGTCGTCGTTGGAGTTAAGCACTTGGTCGTACCAAGGCACATCTCCATAGCGTCTTACTTTGTCGTAATAGAAATAGGCGCGGAAGAAGTAGGCCACACCGTCGTATTGCTTTCTCAAACGCTCGTCTGGGCATTGATTGGAATGCTGTAGATAATAGTTGATGTCCCTCAAGCGTTCCCATTTCCATCCGTTTTCGCTTGCAGCACTACGCTGTCCCATCAGCGTTTCGCCCAGCTCTGTGCTGATGTTGTCGTCTGCATTTTGCTTGGCAAGGTCGTCCACGTCGGGAAGCATTGCGTAAAAGCCGTTTGTCCACAGTTCCAGTTGTAGCTTGTTCTTGAAATATGTTTTAGGACTGAGCGTGTCTTCTGGGCTTAGGTCCAAACTACAAGAAGAGAAAGCGAACGCGCCCAATAGAATGAGGCTGCTATATAGATTATTTTTCTTCATAATGGTTCAAGTTTTAAAAAGTTATGTCTGCTCCTACAGATACAGATTTCGAAAAACCGTAGCCCACTCCCGACTTGCTTTGGTAGGTAGAGGTGCTGTTTACAAGCTCAGGGTCGACAGCTTTGGTGTATTTCTTCATCGGCGACCAATAGAATAAGTTTTCGCAGGCCACGTAAACCCTTGCCTTTTTCAAGATTGTGTTGTTCTTTATGGGCAATGTATAACCAATGGAGAGGTTTTTAAGGCGAAGATAGGCTGCATTTTGCAAGTATCGGTCGTTGTTTACGCTGAGTGCGCCCGCACTGTAGGCTTGATTGCCGCGTGCACGTGGGAAATATGCGTCGGGATTGCTCTCAGACCACACCTTACTTTCAAAGTCGGTTGGGATGAAAGATACCGATGGCAAAGAATAAGGCCCCCAAAACGTGTAGGAATATTGGGTGGGATACCAGTTTTGTTTGCCTACGCCTTGGAAGAATACAGAGAAGTCGATGCCTAAATATTCTGCACCTAGGCGGAAAGAGTAAGAATATCTTGGCAAGTTGTTACCAATGATGCGCTTGTCGCCAGGGCTGTCAACGGTGCCAGAGCCTTCTGATATGATGTTGTCGCCGTCTAAGTCGAGGAACTTCACGTCGCCGGCGCGCAGGTAGTTGTCGGTTTTAGAGTTATATACCCTGTTGTTTACCGCCTTGTCGTTTATTGTTGCCTGATATTGCGCCGCTTCCTCGTCCGACTTAAATAGTCCGCCAACTTTATAGCCCCAAATATCTCCCAGCGTCATGCCCTCATAGTAGTCGGAGATGAGCTTGTTGGGGTTGTCAAACTTGGTAATCGTAGACTTGTAGTCGCCAATCGTTGCCGAGAGATGATAATGTAAGGGCTTACCTGCAACCTTAAACTGGTCGTTCCATCCAACATACAGCTCCCAACCGTTTGTTCGTAAGTCTGCACAATTGGCTTTTGGAGCTTCTGCACCGAAAACAGCTGGTAACGTTAGCGAATGGGTTAGCATGTCCTTTGTATATCTAATGAAGTAGTCAGCTGTTACTGTCAACCTGTTTCTCAAGAAGGCCAAATCGACACCAATGTTGTAAGTTGTTATCGTTTCCCACGTCAGCTTTTCCGACTTCGGGTTTGAAACGCTTGCATAATACGCCCTGTTGAGGCCGTCAAATGTATAGCTCATTTGGTTGTCTGTTGATATTTCGTCGAGGTAGGCGTAGGTGTCAACCTGTTGGTTGCCAAGACTTCCTAAAGAGAAACGCAGCTTGGCGTTATCCCAGACGTTACGAAGCGGCTCGAAAAACTTCTCATCGCTCACTCTCCATCCAAAAGAAGCAGAAGGGAAGAAGCCCCATCGGCCATTGCTTGCAAAACGCGAAGTTCCATCCCAGCGGCCACTTACCTCTACGAGATACTTGCCCATGTAGTCGTAGTTCACACGGCCGAAGTAGCCAAGTGTGCGGAATGCATTAATCTCTTGTGTGGTTACTGTTTCGCCCGTTGCGATGCTCATGGATGCAAGTTCCTTACTAAGCAGGTCGTTTTTAGTGACAGAGAGCTCGTTACTGCGATAATCTTCATACTGCATGCCGGCAACAGCCTTGAGATTGTGGCGTTTATCCCATGTGTGTTGATAGGTTCCGTATACGTTCAGGTTGTGGTCGCGCACGTTTATGTGAATTTCCTGATAGTAATCCTTAATCGTTCCCGACGTGAACGTTTCTGTGCTGCCTTTTCTTCGTGAAAACTCAAAAGGCATATTGCGGTGGTTGCGTATGCGATTGCGGTCTTTATAGGCGTACGAGAATGTGAATGTCAAGTCTTTGTTTACCTCCAAGTCCAGCTGATTGGTTAGCACAAGGTCTTTGTTCGTGCGTTTGTTCCTTGCTTCATTTGCAGTTAAGAAGCCGGCATGCCCACCTCCGAGGGGTGAATTTCCCGTCATCTGGTTGATGTATTGCACAATCGTCCCGTCGGGATTGCGCGGTACGACATTGGGAAAGAGGTTATAACTGAGGAAATAAAGCGTCTGTTGCTCGTTCTTGAAACCGGCATATTGGTATTCGGTCGTGTTGAAATTAACATTTCCGGTGTATGTTAGCAAGTTGTTCAGCTTTGCACTGAGCTTTCCGCGGAACGAATAATTGCGGTATTTGTCGTGGTAAATCTTGAAGATGCCATCTTGGTTTAGCATTCGTCCGCTAACGAAGTAGTTTACTTTATCATTTCCGCCCGTCACAGATACGTTGTGTTCATTCTCTGGTTGTGTTTGTCGGAAGAAGTAATTGTACCAGTCAAAGTTTGCATAATACATGTAACGGCCCGTGTTATCTGTAGTAACCCAAGGCCTGTCAGGGTTTTCTGTCTTGTCGTTCTTCCTGTCTAACAACATTTGCATGCCTTCTTCATTATAAGAAAGCCATTGCTTATTGTTGTAAGATTGGTAGAACTTGTTCACAAGCGACACATAATCATAGCCGTTGTTGATGAAATCTGTCGATGTTGTGCTTTTCTTCCAGCCCATGCGGCCGTTATATGTGATGGTTGCTTTCCCTTGCAGGTCCTTGCCTTTCTTGGTTGTGATGAGTATAACACCCGAACTGGCTTTGGCTCCATAGATGGAAGATGCCGATGCGTCCTTGAGAATGGAAACCGACTCAATGTCGTTGGGGTTGATTTGATTGAGGCTTACTTCCATGCCATCTGCCAAAACAAGTGGTGTTCCGCCATTAATCGAAGCTACGCCGCGGATGTCGACAGCGTAATCTGAGTCAAGAGAACCTGAATTGAATGTGAGGTTTACCGATGGATCTGCGCCTTGCAGCGCACCAGCAGACGTGGTAACGGGTCGATTGCCGATGTCGTCAGAGCTAATTGTGGCAACTGCGCCAGTAAGGTTTGCACGTTTCTGCGTACCATAGCCAACAACCACCACTTCGCTTAAGGCCTTGCTGTCTTCTTGCAGCACAATTTTTGCAAGTTTTCGGTCGGTGGCTTTCAGCGTGATGGGTTGGAAGCCGATGTAAAAGATGGAAATCTCTGCATTATCTGGTACGTCTGTCAGAACATAGTTGCCGCCAATGTCTGTTATGGCTGCATTGGTTGTGCCTTTAACCGTTACGGTAGCACCGATTATTGGTTCGCCGCTAGCATCCGTAATGTTGCCCGATAGCTTTTTCTTGTTGTCGTTTGATGTCTTGGATTGGTTCTTTGATTGTTTAGGGCGCACAGTAACGTAGTTCCCGTTAATCTCATATTCGCAGTCGGCACTATGAAGTACAAGCTTGAGTAATTCCAATGCGTCGCCCTCTGTTTTCGAGATGGAGAGCGTGCGTGAGGTGTCTATCAACGTTGCGTTGTAGGCAATTCGGTACTTTGAGGCCTTCTCGATTTTTTCAAACGCGTGCTTCAATGTCACTTTGTTTGAACCAAACG
>CAJPTO010000194.1 GCA_905373605.1 uncultured Prevotella sp. | reverse complement strand
GTCTGCTTGCGTGGAAGCCAGACCACGTAGTTGGCATAAAGCGATGGCGAGATGCTTTTGCTGTTTGTTGTGGTTGTTCGTGTTGTGGCAACGTTGTATTTGCCAGCGTATTGGTTGCTTGTTACCGCCTCTGCGCTTGGTTCAGCCTGTCTGGTAAAGTTGACATACGAAACAAGTTGGTGGCTTTTGCCCATCTGCGAGAGTCGGATACGTGCCGATTGGGCGTTTTGCTTGCGTAAGGAACTGCTGTTTGTGTAGGTGTTTTCCAGCGTGGAATGGTCTATGAAGCTAAACAAGTCGTGCCCTTCGGCGTAGCTATGGTTGCGGTTCCAATCGCCCGAAGCTGCAACGGAGAGCGTAAACCCCTTCTTCGTGTAGTCGGTAAAGGCCATATAATCACCGTTTTTATAGGCCAATCCCTGGCTAGCCGACAAGTAAACGTTTCCGCCGTAAACCAATTGCTTGGTAACAAAGTTGAGCAACGCCGCCTTACCCGCATATTTTCCGCTGGGCGTGCGTATATATTCGATGCTGATAATGTTGTTTGCCCGTAGCGTAGACACATCTTCGGGCTGCACTTCCATGCCGTTGATGCACAAGGCAACGGCTCCTCCGCCCTTCGTGGCGATGGTGTTGGCGCGCGGCGACACGTCTAATTCGGGCGTTTGCATCACGTGCAGCAATTCGAAAGCGTTCGTGGCGTGCCGTTTTTCAAGTGTTGTAGGCGTGAGCACCGCCTTCTCTGCGGTCTCAATCTGCCCTTTTGCATTCACCACAACCTCGTCTAATGTTCTTGTTGTGGTGCTGTCGGTTTGTGCGCTCGCTGCAAAACAGAGGGCGGAGAGCAGCAGGGTGGAAACATATTTCTTCATCTTTTCATGTGGTTAAGCGCAATCGGCCGCTCGTCGGTGCTTGTCGTAAGCTGTGGCTGTTGCCGAAATGTCAAGAGATTAACGGGTACAAAAGTAACGATTATTTTGTGAAATGCGACATCAGTCTTGCACTTTTCATGGTATTTTGCTTTTTGCAATGGCACGCACCTTAATTTATGCTTTTGCACTTAGCTGCAATTCTCGTGCAACATGCTGAACATGCGACCCTAAAAAACGAAAAAACGGGGCATCATGAATGGTTCATGATGCCCCGTTGGCGTGTAAGGGATGCTGTGTTTACAGGAAAACAGACGGCAAACCCACCTCGTACCTGTTACGACACAACCGTTTCTTTCACTTCCAACTCCTCTTTGTCGGGCGACTTGTCGATAACGATGGTATCGCCCAGCGACAATTCGTCGGAGAGAATGCGCTCAGCCAGCAAGTCTTCGATGTAAGTTTGTATCGCCCTTTTTAGTGGTCGTGCGCCAAATTGCACATCATACCCCTTCGTTGCAACAAACTTCTTGGCCTCGGGTGTCACCTTGAGGTGGTATCCCAAGTCTTCCACGCGCTTGTAAAGCCCTTTCAATTCGATGTCCACAATGCGTGTTATGGCCTCAAGATCCAGCTGATCGAAGGTGATTATCTCGTCAAGTCGGTTCAAAAACTCGGGTGCAAACTGCTTGCTGAGGCTCTTTTGGATGATTGAGCGGGCATATTCCTTGTCCTTCTCGTTCATGTTGGTGCCCAGCGAGCCTCCATTGGTGAAGCCCACACCACGTCCAAACTCTTTCAATTGACGCGTACCGGCGTTCGAGGTCATGATGATAACTGTGTTGCGGAAGTCAACCAGTCGGCCGTTTCCATCCGTAAGCCTGCCCTCGTCCAGCACTTGCAGCAACAAGTTGAACACATTTCCATGAGCTTTTTCAATCTCATCAAGCAGCACAATGGAGTAAGGTTTGCGGCGAACCCTTTCGGTTAGCTGTCCGCCTTCTTCGTAACCCACGTATCCCGGAGGCGCGCCCACGAGCCTAGAAACGTTGAAACTCTCGGTGTATTCGCTCATGTCAACACGTATTAATGCATCGTCGCTGCCGAACATAAACTGTGCAAGCTTCTTTGCGAGGTAGGTTTTGCCCACTCCAGTGGGGCCAAGAAACATGAAAACACCGATGGGATGGTTGGGTTCTTTCAGTCCTACGCGGTTGCGCAGAATGGCCCTAGCCATCTTTTCTATGGCAGCATCTTGCGCCACAACGGCCTGTTTCAGTTCGTTGGCCATGCCTTTGAGCCTTACACCTTCGGTTTCGGCCATGCGTTGCACGGGAACACCAGTCATGATAGAGATAACTTCGGCCACCTCTTTCTCGGTAACAGGCTGGCGATTATCATTGTCGCCGAAAGCCCAAGCGTAGTTCAAGGCCTCCAGTTCCTTTTCCAGTCGCACCTGCATGTCGCGGTAGTTGGCGGCCAACTCGTAGTTTTGGTTCACCACGGCGTTTTGCTTTTTGAGTTTTGCCTCGTCCAGTTCTTTCTCCTTTTCGATGATGGCAGGCGGCACTTCCACGTGTTGCAGGTGCACCTTTGCGCCCACTTCATCGAGCGCATCGATGGCCTTGTCGGGGAAAGCCCTGTCAGTGACATAACGCTCTGTCAGTTTGACACAGGCCCGCAGTGCGTCTTCGGTGTACGAAACGTGGTGATGGCGTTCGTATCTATCCTTGATGTTCTCAAGGATTTGCAAGGTTTCGTCGGCCGTTGTTGGCTCAAGAATAATCTTTTGGAAGCGTCTTTCCAGTGCGCCGTCTTTCTCAATGCTGTTGCGATACTCGTCCAATGTGGTTGCACCAACGCATTGTATGGTGCCCCTGGCCAAGGCCGGCTTCATGATGTTGGCGGCATCCATGCTGCCCGGAGTGCTTCCTGCGCCGATGATGGTGTGTATCTCATCGATGAAAACGATGATGTCCGAGTTGTTCTCAAGCTCTTTGAGCAGTCCGCGGATACGCTCTTCAAACTGTCCGCGATACTTTGTACCTGCCACCATGCCAGCCATATCCAGGCTTACGATGCGCTTATTGAAGAGCACGGGCGACGTTTTGCGCTTGGCGATGAGCTGTGCCAGCCCCTCCACAATGGCACTTTTGCCCACTCCCGGCTCGCCAATGATGATGGGGTTGTTCTTTTTTCTTCGGCTGAGAATTTCGGTAACGCGCAGAATTTCTTTCTCGCGCCCCACCACGGGGTCCAGTCTGTCTTCCAAAGCGGCCTGTGTAAGGTCTGTAGAGAAGCTGTCCAGTATGGGTGTTTTTCCGTTCCCTTTTGCCGTTTGCGTGGCTTGAGCGCGCTCGTTGCGTTGTGTGCCGTTTGCTCCGGGCATGGCATCCTCTTCCTCGTCGTCAGAAAGTCCGAGGCTATCTTGCGAAGGCATAGCCCGCTTTTGCAGGTACGCCAAAGTGTCTTCGTAGTTCAGGTTGTTGTTTTCCAGCACCTGTTTTGCGCCATTGTCCACGCGGTCGTGCAGCATGGCGAGCAACAAGTGTTGCACATCCACCGTTTGCGCGTTTTGTATTCTCGCTTCCAGCACGGCCAACCTCAGAATGTTGCTGGCCATTTCGTTAAGTGCAATCTCGTTGTTGGCCACAGGCAGCGGGTTGGCATGCGCCCTTGCAAGCTCTTCTAGCTGTGCGCGCATACCCTCGATGTCGGTTTTTTGCCTGGCAAAAAGCTCGTTCACGGGGCCTCCGCAACCTCTTAGTATGCCCAAGAGCAGGTGTTCGGGGCCAACAGCGTTGCTGTCCAGGCGCGTAGCTTCTTCTCGGCTAAACGCCAGAACCTCTGAAACCCTGGGTGAAAATTGGTTTGTCATATCCTTGTTTCCTCCTATATCTTCGTTAATGAGTTGCTTGTCGCCGTTGCGTGCGAAGGTTGTTCTGCTCCGAACAGCGTGCAAATAGAGAGTGGCAAACACTGTGCCAAAGTGCATTGGGGGCATGTGGGGCGCGCATGTGCCGCAGATGCCACCGATATATTGCAAATATAGTGAAAAAACAGCAAAGAATGGCGCGAACAGACAATTAAAAAATACAAATTGTGGCAAACTTGCCCACGTGCGATTTTATTACTATATTTGCACGCAAATAAAAACAAACAAGACAAATGAAAGCAATCAACACAGAAAAAGCACCCAAGGCCATTGGGCCTTACAGCCAAGCCGTAGAAGCTAACGGCTTTGTTTTCTGCTCGGGGCAGCTCCCAGTGGACCCCACTACTGGCGAATTTGTGCCTGGGGGCGTGAAAGAACAAACCCATCAGTCGCTTACCAACGCGCGCAACGTGCTGCAAGCGGCCGGACTAGACCTCAACAACGTGGTTAAGACCACCGTTTTCCTGTCAGACATGGCCAACTTCGCCGAGATGAACGAAGTGTATGCCGGCTTCTTCGCACAGCCTTTCCCCGCCCGTTCGGCCGTTGCCGTTAAGGCATTGCCCAAAGGTGCGCTGGTAGAAGTGGAGTGCATCGCCGCCAAGTAGGGCATAGAGCAACGCAAACAAAAACAACCTTTCACAGAATACCGCAAAATGATAGCTGTAAACCGAACAGCCCTTTACAGGGAAATAACCGATTACGTGATGATTGCCATCGGAATGGCATTCTATAGCTTGGGCTGGGTGGCCTTTTACCTGCCCAACCACATCAGCACTGGTGGCGTTGCCGGTCTTTCGTCCATTGTTTTCTGGGGCACTGGCACGCCCGTTCAGTACACTTACTTTGGACTGAACCTCGTGCTTCTGGCCATTGCCCTGAAGATATTGGGCTTTAAGTTCTGCATCAAGACCATCTATGGAGTGGTGATGATGACCCTCTGTATCGCCATGTTCCGCCAATTGTTCCCCCATCCCACCATTCTTCGCGACGAACCCTTTATGGCTTGCATCATCGGTTCGTGTTTTTGCGGCATTGGTTTGGGCTTCGGGCTGTCTTATCACGGCAGTTCGGGTGGGTCAGACATCGTTGCTGCCATCATCAACAAGTATCGCGACATCTCCCTTGGGCGCGTAATACTGCTGGTAGACATGACTATCGTCACCGCCAGTTACCTGGTGTTGAAGAGCTGGGAACAGGTTATCTACGGTTATGTAGGCCTTATCGTGGTGTCGTTTGTGCTCGACCAGGTGGTGAACATGGGCAAACGCTCGGTGCAATTCCTCATCATTTCCGAACGCTACGACGAGATTTGCCAACGCATAATCAGCACCCCACCCCACCGCGGATGCACAATGATCGATGCTACGGGCTATTATTCGGGCAACCACCTCAAGCTAATTGTGTTGGTGGCAAAGCAGCGCGAGGCATCGCAGGTGTACAGCCTGATTGACGAAGTGGACCCCCAAGCCTTCGTTACACAAACATCGGTGAGCGGCGTTTATGGCAATGGCTTCGACAAGTTCAAGGTGAAAAGAAGCAAAAAACACGTGGGAGAGTTGCCGAAAACGAATAAAGCTGTGGAAATTAAGCGTTGAACAAACGATATTCTCTTGAAGAACAACAACGTAAAACATAAAAATAGGGACGCACTTCTTTTGCGTCCCTATTGTTTTTATAGTGAAAAAGAATTGCTTTTAGCACATTGTTGCCCTGCAAGTTGCCGTAAATCTGCCGGTACCACGCTGCTGGTACTGCTGCTACCAAATGCTGGTAATGGTGCTACCAGATGCTGGAAGTGTGACTACCAAAGGCTGGTACCGTGGCTACCAGATGCTGGTAACCGAACAACCTGGCGCATGTGTGGTTTATTTCTTTGCCAAAGTCTTGTCGTTTTTCAGCAGATACTCGGCAATCTGCACGGCATTAAGCGCTGCGCCTTTGCGAATTTGGTCGCCCGAGAGCCACAGGGTAAGGCCGTTTTCGTCGGCCAAGTCCTTCCTTATGCGGCCAACAAAGATGTCATCCTTACCACCTGTTTCCAGCGGCATGGGGTAAATGGCGTGCGAGGGGTCGTCTTTCAGCGTGCAACCAGGCGCGGCGGCAATGGCTTTTCGCGCCTCTTCCACCGACAAAGGCCGCCCCGTTTCAATCCAAACGCTTTCAGAATGCGAGCGCAACGAGCTAACCCTTACGC
>CAJPTO010000193.1 GCA_905373605.1 uncultured Prevotella sp. | reverse complement strand
TGGCCAAGCGGCCCGAGCGAGGCAATTATCCCGAGTGGAACAAGGCGCAATACGTTTACGACTCCATCGCTTGGGCCACCGACCCCCTCTATGGATGGTGTAACAAGAACCTAAAGAAGAACGGTGAGCCATACAACATCTACACCGACGGGCTGAAAGTGCACACTTCCATCGACAGTCGCATGCAACAATATGCCGAGGATGCCGTGTTCAAGCACCTAGCACGCTTTTTGCAGCCCGCATTCTCCAAGGAGAACCGCACAAAGCCCAACGCACCCTTCACCAATAAGCTTACAGCGGCGCAGGTTCGCTCCATACTTAACCGTTCGATAACGCAAAGCGACCGCTACCGCAACATGAAAGCCGCAGGATATTCCGAAGAAGAGATACACCGGGCATTCAGAACGCCTACAGACATGGCCGTGTTTACCTATCATGGCGACATAGACACGGTGATGACTCCGCTAGACAGCATACGATATTACAAGTCGTTCTTGCGAACTGGCTTTGTAAGCATGGACCCCAAAAGCGGACTGGTGAAAGCTTACGTGGGCGGAATGAACTTTACGCACTTTCAATACGACATGGCAACAGAAGGTCGCCGGCAGGTTGGCTCTACAATCAAGCCGTTTCTCTACTCATTAGCCATGGAAAACGGCTTCTCACCATGCGATGAAGCACCAAACGTGCAACGAACGTACGTGGTGGCAGGTAGAAGTTGGACACCGCGCAACGGCAGCCGAAGCCGCTATGGGCAGATGGTGACGCTGAAATGGGGCTTGGCACAATCGAACAACTGGATTTCGGCCTACCTCATGAGCAAGCTCAACCCCCAACAATTTGTGGGATTGCTGCGTAGTTACGGCCTTAACAACCCCGACATTCACCCCTCAATGGCCTTGGCCCTTGGCCCATGCGAAGCAAGCGTTTGCGAAATGGTGAGTGCTTACACCGCCTTTGCCAACCGCGGCATCAGGTGTGCGCCGCTTTTTGTCACCAAGATAGAAGACAATGAGGGAAATGTCATCGCCACGTTCCAACCCCGAATGAACGAGGTGATTAGCGAAACAAGCGCAAACAAGATGCTCATCGAATTGCAAGCTGTGGTGAACGAGGGCACGGCGCGCCGGCTTCGCTTTAAATACAACCTCAAAGGCGAGATAGGAGGCAAGACGGGAACGACAAACCGCAACGCCGACGCCTGGTTCATGGGCTTTACGCCCGAACTGGTGAGCGGCTGTTGGGTGGGCGGAGAAGACCGCGACATACACTTCGACACGATGAGCATGGGTCAGGGCGCCACTATGGCCTTGCCCGTGTGGGCCTATTTCATGCAAAAGGTGTATGCCGACCACCGACTAGGCTATAGTCCCAAGGCAACGTTCGACATCCCCGACGGCTTTAACCCCTGCGAAAAGAACGATGGCGACATGGGCGAGTATGGCATTGACGAGGTGTACGAATGAAAACACGCGCCCATGCCTGCTGCATGCTCGCTAATTCCGCAAAATAATGTATAACACAATGAAGATAATGCTATTAGGGCTGTGCCTCGCTGCCGCGCCCTTGATGATGAAAGCACAACAAGTGCGCAAGATGTGGCTCGACATGCCCACAGACATTGCCGGTTCGCTGGAAAAAAGTGCCAGGCAAGAACTGCTAGACTTGAACGACATGAAGAAAAATGCCTCCATCGGAGGGCCGCTTGGCGAACCGTGCAGCATAGATACGCTCACGGCCGACTATCTCTCGGCTCGCCTTAACGAGGTCACAACATTGCAAATGAAGCTTTTGCCCACCCAGGCCGGCGACTCTTTGCTGTGCGTGGTTAAAACCTTTGCTGGCCCATTGCCCGAGAGCACCATCGCATTTTATACGCCGCAGTGGAAGCTTTTACCCACGCCCGACATGCATTTGGACATGGACTTGCAGCGTCCCGACACGATGGCGGTAGACGAGTTCGAGCGGTTGAAAGCCTTGTTCGACCCCAAACTCATCGCCTTTTCGCTCTCTCCCACAAACCAGGACTTGGTTGTCAGCCTTTCGCCCGTCGTTATTGACGAAGCGGAAAAAACGAAAATAAAATCGCTAATATTGCGAAATAAGATTAAATGGGACGGAAAAAGATTTAATTAATGTTATTGGCAGAATACTTTTACCATCAAACACTTGCAATACGAAATTAAAATCGTAACTTTGTAACGTGTTTTTCATGGTATTAGATTATTAAGGTTAAGAAAGATTGGTTGTCGTGAGACAATCAATTTTTTTTGTTCCTATGCGATTTGTAACTTCTTCGCTGTTCCCCACAAAGTAAAGGGGCTGCAATGTTCAGCAAATCATAAAGCCACTTGCAAGGTGTAGTGCAAGCGTCAAATGATGTCGATAAATAACAACGCATCTTGAAAACGATTATCCGTTAACTCCGCATGCCTCAATATATAGGTAAGTTGACAGGTAGACATGTTAATAAGTTGGCCAATTAACGAGTGGACAGGTTGACCTTTTGCCGAATTAACAAGTTAACTTGTCAACTAATCCTCCCTTATTAACTGGTTAACTAGTTAACTCTTCAACTAATCCTCTTTGTAGACTAGTTATCTTGTCAACCAATCCCTCCTTTGTCAACTCGTTAACTTGTCAACTAACAAAAGACCCTTTATTTCATAAAATACTACTTAATTTATGTTATATGCTTAATTGTTTTGAATAAAACCATTGGCATATCAAATAAAATTCGTAACTTTGTAACGTGTTTTTCATGGTATTAGATTATTAAGGTTATTAAAGATTGGTTGTCGTGAGACAACCAATCTTTTTTTGTGTGCCTTATCCAAGCTGGCGATAAGGTTGCCTTGCGGCATATGTCCTTAAGTTTCCCATTGATTTTCATGCTGATAAGGCTTGCGTGTGCGCTGCCACATTGTGCAAGCTCGCTCACAATAGTCGCGGAGAAGCGGTAAAGGCCTTCAATGCTCTTCGTTAAGGATCTTTCCTAGTCTTGGCCATTGCAAGCAGCTTGGCATTATGCGTTTGGCATAGCGAGAATGTTGTTTTATGAGTTGGCAAATATATGAGTTGGCAAGTTGGCGAGCCATTTGGCTTAACGAGAATGTTGGCTTAAAAATTGGTTCTTTTACTTGTGTATCCCTATAATTTAAAGTAACTTTGCATGGCTTAGTGTGCGCATCTCAACAGCTTAACCCTTTGTGTGCTGTGCCAGCACGCACAACGCAAGAATTTAACAACAAAAATACACGATGGTTTTAAATAAGAAAAGGAGATGGCATTGCCTGTCTGGGCAAGAACCAACTGAATTGGATAAACAGGTGATGTACTGGGAAAGCAAGGGCAAGCTTGTGCCAACGCGCGACTTGATAAAAACACCCGAGCAGATTGAGGGCATCAGGCGCAGCGGTGTGGTGAACACTGGTGTGCTAGACGAAGTGGCCAAGCACATTCATGCGGGCATGAACACCCTTGAGATAGACAAAATATGCTACGACTATTGCACCAGTCATGGAGCCATCCCTGCCTGCCTCAACTACGAAGGCTTCCCAAAAAGCGTGTGCACAAGCATCAACGAGGTGGTGTGCCACGGAATTCCCAAGAAAGAAGACGTGCTGAAGGAGGGCGACATCATCAATGTAGACTTCACTACCATCCTTGACGGATACTATGCCGACGCTTCGCGCATGTTCATCATCGGCAAAACATCGCCCGAGAAAGAACAACTGGTGCGTGTCACCAAAGAATGCCTCGAGATTGGCGCCGAAGCCGCCAAACCCTACGGCTTTGTGGGTGACATCGGGCATGCCATCTCGAAACATGCAGAGAAGTATCACTACGGCGTGGTGCGCGACTTGTGCGGACATGGCGTGGGACTGAAGTTCCACGAAGAGCCCGAGGTGGCACACTTCGGACACCGCGGACAGGGCATGCTGCTTGTTCCCGGCATGGTGTTTACCATCGAACCCATGATTAACATGGGTACTTGGAAGGTGTTTATCGATGCCGATGACGAATATGGATGGGAAGTGATAACGGGCGACGAGCTGCCTAGCGCACAATGGGAGCACACCTTCCTCATGACAGAACACGGAGTGGAGATTTTGACAAGGTAAAACCACAACGATGAATAACGAAAAAGACATTTATATATTAGGAATAGAGAGCAGTTGCGACGACACCTCGGCCGCCGTGCTGCGAAACAACGTGCTTCTTAGCAACGTTACCGCCTCGCAAGCCGTGCACGAAAGCTACGGAGGCGTTGTTCCCGAACTGGCTTCGCGCGCACACCAGCAGAATATCGTGCCGGTTGTGGACCAAGCACTGAAGAAAGCCGGCGTTGAGAAAGAACAACTATCGGCAGTGGCCTTTACACGTGGCCCAGGACTGATGGGCTCGCTGCTCGTTGGCGTTAGCTTCGCCAAAGGTTTCGCGCGAGCCTTGGGTATTCCCTTGATAGACGTGAACCATTTGCAGGGACATGTGCTGGCTCATTTCATACAAGAGCCGGACATGCAGAATGCCATGCCGCCCTTTCCCTTTCTCTGCCTGCTCGTTAGCGGCGGAAACTCGCAGATTGTTAAGGTTAACGCCTACAGCGACATCGAAGTGCTGGGGCAAACCATCGACGATGCAGCTGGAGAAGCCATTGATAAATGCTCGAAGGTGATGGGACTGGGCTATCCCGGCGGTCCGATCATCGACAAACTTGCAAGGCAAGGCAACCCCAAGGCCTTTAAGTTTGCCGAACCGAACATACCCGGACTGGACTACAGCTTCTCTGGGCTAAAGACTTCTTTCCTCTATAGCCTGCAAAAGTGGATAAAAGACGACCCAAACTTCATCGAAAACCACAAGCAAGACCTTGCCGCAAGCCTGGAATTTACCATCGTAGACATACTGATGAAGAAGTTGCGGCTGGCCGTTAAGCAAACGGGCATCACCCATGTGGCAGTTGCGGGTGGCGTGTCGGCAAACAATGGGCTAAGAAATGCATTCCACGAGGCCGCACAGAAGCAAGGATGGACCATATACATCCCCAAGTTCAGCTACACCACCGACAATGCCGCCATGATTGGCATCACGGGATACTTCAAATACCAAGACAAAGCGTTCTGCGCAATAGACAAACCCGCTTTCTCGAAAGTTACTTTCGAGTGAGCATAAACATATTATGGAATGGAACTAGAAACAAAAGTGCTTAGCAGAGAACTGCAACAACGCATGTACGACAACGGGTTGACCATCGGAACAGCCGAGAGTTGCACCGGCGGTAGGGTGGCCGAAGCCACCATTGCCACGCCGGGAGCATCGAAATATTTTAAGGGTGGCATCATCTGTTACAGCAACGAGGTGAAAGAAAACCTGCTGGGCGTGAGCCCGGAAGTGCTGGCAGAGAAGTCGGCTGTGAGCGAAGAGGTGGCTGTTCAGATGGTTAAGGGTGCATGCCAAACCCTAAAAACCGACTATACAATGGCCGTTACCGGCTATGCAGGCCCCGTTGCTGGCGACAACGACGGTGTTCCTGTTGGTACAATATGGATTGCGTGCGGCACGAAAGACAAGGCTTTGACCCTTAAACTCACCGAAGACTTCGGCCGTGACATCAACTTGGCCATTGCCACTAATCGTGCTTTGAGGTTGATGCTCGACTTCTTGGACCAGGAGAAAACAGCGGCCCAATAAACTTGTTGCTCGTGGCTGTCACACAAATGGCTAAAGGAAGAGCATTTGTAGAGATGCCCGTTCGGATTGTCGGCCCACGCCATAGCCGCATGGACCAAATGCGCACCACTGTACGGCATGATGCAGTGGTGCGTTTATGTGCGTTTATGTATGTATGGGTTCCCCTATGCCGGAAGTATGCACAAATAGCCGTCGCGACATCCAAAAAACATAAAATGTTTGATAATTAACTGATTTCTTTGGTGTTTAGAAGAAAAATTCGTAATTTTGCAACCTGTTTGGAGTAAGTATCGAAAAAGAAAACAAAAAAAAGATAGCAATG
>CAJPTO010000192.1 GCA_905373605.1 uncultured Prevotella sp. | reverse complement strand
AACGCCTTGTTAACTTGTCAACACGTTAACTTGTCAACTAACAAACGCGAGTTTTTGTTAAGCCAAACGCCTTGTTAACTTGTCAACACGTTAACTTGTCAACTAACAAACGCGAGTTTTCCCCAAGCCAAACGCCTGGAGAAATAAGTCGATTAAGGCGTCGTCTTGTGGTGCCATTTTCATTGCCTTGCACACCACACCTCATTATGTTCAAACATAAATGGTTCGGGGAAATAGCACTTATAAAAACAACACGCGGCAAACATGCCGGCGGCAAGTCGTAGGATGGATGAGAAATGAGACACATTGTGGACAAAGCATGCACCAATTACCTTGCAATTGCATTTCGTCGACACCCCAATTTTATTCTCATTCATTGACAAAACAACATTTTCCCACGCACCATTCTAGCATTTTTCAAGGCCTTTAAACCAGCAAAAAGCCTACTTTTTCTTGTTTTCCAGACGCCCTTTCAGTAAAAAACGGGGCGGAATGGGGCATTTTGCATCATTTAGCTTCGCTAGATTGTCGCCATCATGCGTTTTTTGATCGGCGTTTTTGCCCATTATCCCACCTATTTCATGGTTTTCAACGCCTCTTTGTCCGCCCGAAACAATGCCTTTTCCATTCATCACCCAGCATTTTGCTGCATTTAGCTCAGCTTTTTCATGCAAAAAGCATGGCTAAGTGCCGCATATTGCATTGCTTTTTCATGCAAAAAGCAAGGCTAAGTGTACCACTTAGCACGTTTCTTGCCCAAAATAGGGGCTAAAAGCCTCAAAATGGCGTGACAGATGCCGCTACTTGCACCTTTCTTCCCTGCAGCAACCCCATGCGAGAATCGATTATTTGCAGCCGATGGGTAATTTACGGCGCGCAAGGGCAGCTATAATGTTAAAAAACATGCCGAAAACTTTACTTTTTGGAAGATATGATACTGCCAGACACATAGAAGTCGTCTTGACTTTTAAAATCCCCGTAAACAAAGAGGCGTTTATTCTCTATGATGCTAAAGCAAGGAAAGAACCCTCTCATGTACGATGCATTGGACAAAGATACAATATGATTTGTAATTATGACACCATTTGTCGATGCAACAAGGCGGATATGGGCCTTAAAGAGGAAGAAAGAAAAAGTAAAGACATTTTCATAGATTAAGGTTGCTGTAGATATTACACGAGTAAGTTTTAGGATGCTAAAGAGTAACTGCAATAAAACAACCGCACCAGTTATGTAAAATTACTTTACCACCCAGAAAATCAGCAAACTCATTCCAAACCCATTATCAGAGAAAGGAATTCTTTGCACAACTTTCAGTGGAAAAGTAGCCGTACTTAGAAATATAAATATCTAAAATACAAATGATTAACAATATACTATTTCACATACAAATAAAAGGATTATTTTACAATGGTTAAACTTGACACAACATCTTCAAAAACATACCACAAAAAATAAACGTAAAGAAATATGACGTAACTTTGCAGTTATAAATTTTAAATACATGTCTAACATAACACATTTAATAGCATGCCAACAAAGAAACAACCAGGGTCTACCCTTCTAATGGGGTGGCCAACCTTAAAGTTAAAAGTAGGCGTTGTAGCGAAAATCGCTGCTTGTGCCATAGTGATGAGCCTTGCGGCTTGTGGAAACAATGATGACCCGAATGGGGGGAAAGCAATGAGGATGGTGAAAATGGCATTAAAGCAGTCATCAAAGAAAACTTTATTGACGACCCAAAACACGACCTTTATAACATTCTAGTAGGTGAATTTGTGCGCTATGACCTTGAAGTGACAGGAACCGGTGACGCTAAAGAGTTTGATTATAAGTTCGATCCCAACAGTGCTGCCAATGGTCGTCATGAACGATTAGGAAAGGATTATGAAGCGTGGCTTTTGAACGAAGCAAATTATAAGGCATACAAAGATCCTAAAACTGCTGCTCCAAAACGAAATAAGATTATGCTTGAAGCAAAAGTTAAGGAGGCCGGCACGCCAATTCTGCCTAACACCAAGTATGTTCTGCTTGTTAGACCGCTAGTGGCAGGCACGTTCCAATTAAACCCAATATGTACAAAAAAGAAGAAAGGTATGGAAACAGCTAGTGCTGCAAATATTCAAATTAACTTTAATTGTGCAAAGATAGAGGGATGGTGGGTCGACCATCAAGATGAAGGGAAAGGTCTATTTAAACATTCCAAGAGCCACAATAACTTTTACTTCCAAATAAATGATGGTGATGAGTCAACAGATAAGTACTTAACGCAAAAAGAGAATAGGGAGATAACATTCACTGTAGATTATAATGGTCAAAATTATCCTGGTAAATTCATTGAAGGACGGCCTGTATTATTCTACTCAGACGAACCAAGGGAAGGAGCAGCACCTAATGTTGACAATAGAACTATAACCTCGGTGACACTTCGGATTAGTGAATTAGGACATACCCCGATAAGAATCACGTATTACAATATTAGTATGAACCAAAGATCTTCAGAATAATGAGAACAAATTATTTTATCGCCACGTCGCTAGTAGCGACCTAGGCATTCGTGGGATGCTCAAAAGATGATGGCCCAAGGCGTTTAAGAACCTTAAGCCCGTACAGTTTAATGCCATTTCAGAAGAGGTTATCTCTTCCGAGCCAACAGGATACATCATTGGAGACAAGAAAGAACTGCGGCAGATTGTGCGTAAGCAGATGACATTGGCACCCGTGCAGATGGTGAATGCCGACCTCTCGGAGGTGATTTACCCGGGATGTGTGCTGCGCGGTGACCACTTTATGGAGAGTGATTATTCGCCAGTGCCCATCACAGACCCACAAGAAATAAACATCTCGGCCACGCTTTTGGGAGAAAGTCTTAACGCTTCAGACAACACGCTGCCCGTATTGAGCAAGGTTAGGGCATCTATCAACAAGCTGCTTTATCCCAAGCTGGGCAAGATAAACTACGAGAATGCGCCTGCTTACATCACCTATCAGAGCGATGAGGTGAACACCGAGGAGAGTTTTGAAAAGACTTTCGGCATACATGTAAAGGCAAACGTGCTGAAAGGTATCATCAAGGCCAACTTCAACTACGAGTACAGCAAGGCCAAATCGCACAAAACAAAGTATGTGCTCATCAAAGTTAGGCAGCAATTTTTCAGCATTTCGGTAGACGCAAAGAACCCCGACTCATGGGGAAAGTTCGGAGAACTGGGCGCGTATGAGCCGGTATATGTGAGCAATGTGGACTATGGACGCGTGTTGCACCTGCTGGTAGAGACCACCGAAGATGTCGAAACAACGTCTAAATCCATTGAGGCTGGCGTGTCGTTGGCCTTTGCCAAGTTTGGCGGAGAGGTGAACATGCAGCTTGCAGAGAAGTGTAAGAGCCTGTTTAGGGAGCAAAAGATAAGGATACTTGTTGCTGGTGGCCCATTGAACGCCGCACGCAACGTGAAAGACTACGACTCGTTTGTGAAGTTCTTGGAGATGCCGTCGGCCAAGTCGCTTATCGAAGCGGCCGTTCCTATCTCATATCGCGTTCGCACCTTGCGCGACAACCGCGAGGTAGAAGTGCGAGCTTGCGACACCGAAGAGCGGTTTGTTCCTGAAAAGTAAGCTGTTTTAGGCTGCATCTTGTGGTGCACAAGACCCTTGTCTAGGTGTCGCGCCTAACTTATTTTCTATCAAAACCACACATAACGTACAAACATCCCCAAGCAAGAAAGGTTGCTTGGGGATGCATGGACACTCAAGAAGCGGTGGGATTTGCCGCGGAAGAGTGGCTTTAGAATATGTGCGAGGATGAGTTCTTTAGTTTACGAGTTTATGCGTTTCTTTGTTATTTAAGCTCAATTCAAATCCTTTCTGCCTCAACTTCTCTACATCTAAGGGCGAACGGAGCATCTGCCGAAGCGGCACGGCGCGGTTATGATCGTCGAGATAGAGCCAGGGTTGGGGCTGATAATGGGGCGATGCCACCGAGAGTTGGGGCTTTATCCACGGCGAACGCAAGCCGGCAAGGTGGGCAAGGGTGTGGAAAACGCTCACGCTTGTGGCCACGGGGCGATGCAAGTTGGCGCGCAAGGCGGTGGCGGCAAGGGGATGTTGCTGGGTATATTGCGGCGAAAGCCACACCAAGAGTGGCACATGCAGCTCGTAATAGCTGGGCACGGGCGAGGCATGGAGAAAGAGGTTGCGGCGATCGTCGAAGATGTTTTCGCCGTGATCGCTGGTGTATAGCAGGGCCGAAGCTGCGCCTATGCTGTCGACATGGGCGATGAGTGCAGCCAGAAGCCGGTCGGTTTGCAGGATGGTGTTGTCGTAAGCGTTCACCAGTTCAGCGCGATTTTGCGGCTTAGCGTCGCTGGCGTCGTCGGGAAAGAATGCTGCTTCACTGTGCGGATAACGCTTTCGGTATTCGAAATGCGAGCCGTAGGTGTGCAACACGATGAGTTGCTTCTGCCTTTTGCAGGCCAACACGCTGTCTACCAGTGGCAACAGGCGTTGGTCGTAGCCATCGTAAGCACCGGGTTTCCCTGTTTTTATGAACTGCCATTCATTGGCTTGTTGGCCAAAGAAGTCGATGAACGAGTGGTTGGGCAATTGGTTGGAGAGGAAAACGGTGTGGAAACCCGCCTCGCGAAAGGCCGCAAGTAGCCCCTTGCGCGTGTAGATGCTGTCGTAATCGGCAGCAGACACGGGCGAGAGCAGCATGGGAACGCTCTTGTGGGTGGTGTTGGATTGGCTCAAAGCATGCGTGAATGCGTAGAGCGAAGGCAGTGCGGAGAGTCGCGGTGTGGTGTTGCGCGGATAGCCATAAAGGGCGAATTGGGGTGCGCGAGCCGTCTCGCCAATCACAAGGACATACACTTCGCGCTGAGAAGCTTCGTGCGTAGGCGTGGCATTGAAGCGGAATTGTGCCGAGGTTTCGGCATAATGTGCCGCCCCTTGCGTGCGAACAACGGCCAAACGGATGTTTTCGAACACGTTGACGGGGTAGAGATGCAACGACGGACGAAAGCCATTGGCAAGGGCAATGGCCGAGAAAAGCAAGCCGACAACGCCCATAACGCTTGCACAAAGGCGCACGCGGTGGGCGAAAGGTGCCGACAAACGCGCGCCGCGAACGGCGGAGATGGCCGAGAAAACGAGCGTGGGGACATAGACCACGACGACGAAAACGAGGCCGGGAAGCAGGTTGTTGAGCAGTTCGCCAGCCTCGCTAGGGTTGGTGGTGACGAGGTTTAGGAACATGTCTACAGCGATAACCGAGTGGCCGTAGAGGTAAAGCAGCACCATCTGAAAGGCTGAAAGGAACACCAAGGGGAAGAGCCACCACAGCGTTCGGCCGGGCTTGCGCCACAAGGTGAGCAACAGGGCGTAGGCGGCGAGGGGCAAAAGCAGGGCGGACAGGCGAAAATGCCACGGCTGCGGCTCGGTGTAGGCCAAGCAGATGTTGGGCAAAGCCAAGACCAAGAAACCCAAGGAGAAAACCGCTTGCGGCGACATGGCACCGCGAAGAATTTGCTTAAAACGCTTCATTGACATTGAATATAAATCCCGACTGGCCGCTTTTGCCCCATCCGTAGTCGAGCCTGAGGTTGATGTTCTTCTTAAATTCCCATCGATAACCCACACCCCAACTTGGCAGGATGTGGTTAATGCGCATGGCAGAGAAGCGCGGGAACACCGTTGCACCGCCAATCCATGCCACCATTCCGTTGCGGCGGTAGATGTGTTGGCGCAGTTCGGCTTGCGCTTCCAGCTTGTTGATGTCGCGATAGCGGCCCAAATAGTATCCGCGCATCGAGTGGGAGTCGCCCGTTAAGGCCATGCTGTTCCACGTAACAGAGCCCCATTGCAGCACGCCAAGCGTTTGTGCGGCCAGCGTTGCGCCGCGCCAAAGGGGCCGATAGGCGTTAAGGGTGAACTGCGTGGTGAAGAAAGGTCGGCGACTGTTCATGAGTTGTTGGCGCGCCATTTGTGTAAAGGCGATGTAAAGTCCGCGATGTGGTGCGGTCATCACGTCGCGCGTGTCCAGTTCGAAGGCCACGCCAAGTCCCACATCAGCCGC
>CAJPTO010000191.1 GCA_905373605.1 uncultured Prevotella sp. | reverse complement strand
TTATAAGCTGCTGCTGCGGGACTTTTCCACACCAGCAAGTCGCACACTTGCGGCCACGGCATCTTCATTTGCTTCACTGCTCCGAGCCAAAGGTCCTTCTTGCTGTCGAGCGAAACGCCCACAATCTCGAAGCCTTTGCTGTGGAATGCCTCGTACACCTTCTTCACATGGGGCATCTCGGCGCGACATGGACCACACCACGAAGCCCAAAAATCTATCATCGTAAGCTTGTTTCGCTTGACATATTCCGACAACGCCGTGCGCTTTCCGCTGGCATCGGGCAAGGAAAAGTCGGTGTATTGCTGTCCTGCCGCCGTACGTTGCTTGGCTTCCAGTTGGTTGTTGATGTGTCGATAAACAGGGAAGTTGGCTTTTTTGGCCTTCATCAAGGCCAGCAACTCATCGCGTTGCGCCTTTGTCATCTCGTCGAAATAAAAGCCCAACAGCATGTCGCTGAAGGCAGAAGGCACATTCTCTTTGATGGTTTGGAAATGGAAGTCCACGCGTTCGCGTTCCAATCGTGCCATGTCGGCCTGCGCTTTGTCGCGTTGTTCTTGAGTCAGGGTGTTATCGACCAATTGGTTTCTGGTGACAAACATCGCCTCGTTCAGGTCGTACTCGCGTTCCTTCATCTTGCTCCAAAGGTTTTGTGCCGAACCAGCAACGACAACGGGCGACTTAATGTCTTGGGTAAAGATTTCCACTTCGGTGTTACCAGCCTCGAGAACGAAGTCGGCTTGTGCCAAAGGTTCGTCTAACGGGCCCACCACAACGTACTTTAACGAAGCCCCTTCTATTTTTCCAGCGAAAGAAAACGCGTTGTTATTGATGGTTGTAGAGTCTTCAACGGTAAGCCCCAAGAAGCCAAGTTCTGCCAGATATGCTTTCGTTCCGTTGGGAACATGGTCTGTTTTGCCTGTGATGTTAAAGTCGCCCTGTGCCCAAACGGCCGTTGCGGCCAAGGCGCACAAGGTTGCAAGAATGATTTTTCTCATGTTTTCTTTTTTCCTTTCTTGTTATTCAGAGCGGTGTCTTTTGCTTCGCTCTCCTTTTTCTTCTGTTTCTGTTCGTATTGCTTAGCGAGCTTGCTTGCGTTCTTGTCTAGCAGCTTTTGCATGTCGGCCAAATAGCTGCTAGCCCTGACGATTGTTCCATCGGGAGCAAGCATGATGAAGAAGGGTGTTGCGTCTGGTCCATAGCAGTCTACGAAGTGCTTTGCCCCTTTTTTCGTTAATCGGTATTGTGGCCAAGCCAATTGTTCGCGTTCCAAAAACTTCTGCCACAGAAAGTCTTCCTTATCATCGGCAATGCTTAGGAAAGCCACGTCGGGATGCTTGGCCACCATCTTCTTGAGTTCAGGAATGAGCTTTTGGTGGGGCTTTCGCCATGTTGTCCAAAAGCCGATGAAGGCCACCTTACCCGTTGGTATGGCAACGAGTAGCGACGTTGAGTGGTTGTTTTGTGTGAAAAGTGCAACGTCTTCCACCATTTCTCCCACCGCCATTGCCCTAGCAGTGGCCACAGCCCTGCGATAAGCCACAATTCTTTGGTTGTCGCTGGGGCATGCAAAGATGGTTGCTGTGATGTCGTCAATCTGTTTTTTGGTAAGTGTATGGTTGTTTTGCACCATTTCTGTTGCCATTTTTATGGCCAGGGGCGATTGTGGATGTTTCTTCATCCACGTCAACGAGTCGTTTCGCCTTTGGTTAAAGTCGTTGAAGTCGTCTTGCGCTCGCCCTCCGGTGATGCATAGGTGCTTGCTCAGTGGCAAGTTAGACGCAAGATACTTGTACTTGTCCGCCTTCACGGTCATCTCTGTGTTGCTGACGAAGATGGGCGTGTAGGTCCATGTGGGCTCTTCTTTCGACTCCATTGCGCAAAGCAGCTTGTAATTGTTGGTAGACAAGGTGCACAACGTGGGATGCGAAAGTTTGCCCACCAGTTGGAACTTTCCGTTTTGAACGGTTGTCCTAGCCACTTCATCATAGTTGGAACCTTCGGCCGTTTCCAGTTCCACCTCAATGCCGTCGGGCAGGTCGGGAATGTCGCTTGTGATGACAAATCCGCCTTTTGTCTGTGCGATACTTGTGTAGGCGCATAGTGTGCATAACAGGGTAATGATTATTCTCTCCATAAATTCTCTTTTACTTTTTGCAAAAATAGCGAATAATTTCCATATCCCACTATCTTTGGTGGTGGTTTGTTGCGTTGCGAAAACGTTAAAAAAGAAATTTGTGGTGTGCAGACAAGTAAAGTCGTGCTTTGGAACTAATTGTGAGTGTTGGGCGAGTTGGCCGTTTTTATGGAGTTATGTTGTGGCTTGTTTTGTGAATGAAAAAACGGGCGTCCTCGTTTTAAAGAGCGTCCGTATGCTTTCTAGCCGTTTCCATTGGTGCTGTGCAGGGCATTCGTTTTGGCAATGCCAGAGCTGCTTGCACCGTTTGCCGCCTTTTTCTTAGCACGGCAAAAGAGAAAAATGAGGATGTGCCATCGGCAAGATGGCACATCCTCGCTAAAGACTTATTAAAAAATTAGTCGAGTTGAGCCAACTTGTTGTCAGAACCCAGCACTTCCTTAATCTTGTGCTTGTAAAGTTCGGTCATCAAGTCGCGAGCGGGACCGCAATATTTGCGTGGGTCGAACTCTGCGGGCTTTTCTGCGAACACCTTACGCACAGCGGCAGTGAAAGCCAAGCGCGAATCAGAGTCGATGTTGATTTTGCAAACAGCGCTCTTAGCGGCCTTGCGCAACTGCTCTTCGGGGATACCCACTGCATCGGGCAGCTTGCCGCCATACTTGTTAATCATGTCAACATACTCTTGTGGTACAGAAGACGAGCCGTGAAGCACGATGGGGAAGCCAGGAAGCTTCTCCATGATGGCGTCTAGCACGTCGAAAGCCAATGGAGGAGGCACGAGACGGCCGGTTTTCGGGTCGCGGGTGCATTGTTCGGGTGTGAACTTGTATGCGCCGTGCGACGTACCGATAGAGATGGCGAGCGAGTCTACGCCCGTTTTCGTAACGAAGTCGATAACCTCTTCGGGTTTGGTGTAGTGCGACTTTTCTGCAACAACGTCGTCTTCAACGCCGGCAAGCACGCCCAGTTCGCCTTCAACGGTAACGTCGAACTGGTGAGCATAGTCAACAACCTTCTTCGTCAGGGCAACGTTTTCATCGTAAGGCAGAGCCGAACCGTCGATCATCACCGAAGAGAAACCCATGTCGATGCAGTTCTTGCATGTCTCGAAGCTGTCTCCGTGGTCCAAGTGGACAACGATTTCGGGGTGTTTAACGCCCAATTCCTTGGCGTATTCAACAGCACCCTGTGACATGTAACGCAGAAGTGTGGGGTTAGCGTAGTTGCGAGCACCCTTAGAAACCTGCAGGATAACGGGTGACTTGAGGTCGGCTGCAGCCTTAATGATGGCTTGTAGCTGCTCCATGTTGTTGAAGTTGAATGCCGGGATGGCGTAACCGCCATTGATGGCCCTCTTAAACATCTCGCGGGTGTTTACTAGACCTAGTGATTTGTAATCTACCATAATTTTATAATATTAAAAAATTGGATGTTTCTTTTCCTTTTCTGTCGAATTCTCCTGATACTTATTTATACTCTGCAAAATTAATGTTTTAATTTGTCAACGCAAAGCATTCGCTGTTTTTTTTATTGTTCAGCCGAAAAGAAAAGTAACATTAATTGATATTTATCATTCTGCGGCTTACTTTTTGTCAGCTTTACTTTACATCTGGGCGTGTAACGCTGGGGTTGGCAAGTTGACGAGTTCACAAGTTCACAAGTTGACGAGTTCACAAGTTCACAAGTTCACAAGTTGACGAGTTCACAAGTTCACAAGTTCACGAGCCGACAAGCCTGTAATCGGGGCCTGTTGCATAGATGCAACCTACTGCTTCCTTTACCCCAATGGGAAGAAAAGCGGTAAGAGGAACACCATTACCACACCAATGATGAGTTGCAGGGGCAATCCCACCTTCACATAGTCCATGAACGTGTATTGGCCTGCGCGCATTACGAGCGCGTTCGGCGGAGTTGAGAAGGGCGATGCGAAGCACATGCTGGCTGCAATGGTGACGGCGAAGAGGAAAGCGTAAGGACTTGCACCTATTTCGCGGGCTGCCGAGAGGGCGATAGGGGCCATGAGCACGGCTGTTGCTGTGTTGCTGATGAACATGGTGAGCAGCAAAGTGGTGAAATAGATGCCTGCCAACAGCACGATGGGACTCATGCTGCCCAGCAAGTCTACCAGCGTATGGGATATTTCTGCCGACACGCCAGTTTTCTCCAGTGCGGTAGACATGGGCATCATGGCCGCAATGAGCACCACGCTCTCCCAATTGATGGTTTTGTATGCGGCTTCCACGTTGCGGAAACAGCCCGTGAGCACCATCAACAGCGCGGCAATGATGACGGCCGTTACGGGTGCTATGGGTATGAAGTCGAACATCATCATGGCCACCATCAGCAGCATGATGGCACCGGCGATGGGTGCCTTGTTGGTCAGTATCACCTTTTGAGCCTGCTCTTTGGGCTGCCCCAGCACCACCCAGTCGTCGTTTTCGCTTGCCAGATGCCCGATATTGGTCCACGAGCCCTGCACCAGAAGCACGTCGCCGGCATGCAATCGTTCTTCGGAGAGGTCGTTCAGGATGTAGTTATGGCTGCGCCTGATGCCCAGGACGTTCACGTTGAAGTGTTCTCTCAGGCCCGAGTTTTTCAGTTTTGTGCCGTTAAGCTGTGATGTAGGCATGAGCACCAGCTCGGCAATTCCCAGGTCGTAGAAGTCTATTCCCGTGTTGTCTAGTTGTTGAAGCTTCATTTCTGCGGCGAAGATGTCCATGTGTTCGTTGTCGCCTGATATGTAAATGATGTCTTCTGCCTGCAACATACTGTCGGGCATGGGCATGCTTTGCTTCACGTTTCGTATAAACCGGCCGCTTCGGGCAGCCTTTCGCCTAATCTCCATCACGCTCAGCCCGTAGCGGTTTCGCAGGTCCAGCTCGGCCAGTGTTTGTCCGCTGATGGGCGATTCGTGCGTAATGTGGTATCTCCGCAGCTGATGTTGCAGGTTGTATTCTTCAACGAGCTGGTCGAGCGTTTTGCCAACATTGGCTGCATCGCCGTCTTTTTGTTTCCTTTTCCTGAGGAACATGCGCGAGAGGGGCAGCATCAATGCCACGCCCAAGCACACGATGACGATGCCAATGTGCGTGAACGAGAAGAACGTCAGGGGCTGTTCGCCGGCTTGCGTCAGCACATCTTGTATCACAAGGTTGGGCGGCGTACCGATAAGTGTGAGCATTCCGCCCATGCTACTGGCAAAAGCCAAGGGCATGAGCATGCGCCCGGGGTGTGTTCCCTTTTGTGTTGCCATGCTAACAACGATGGGCATCATCAGCGCAATGGTGCCAGTGTTGCTCACAAAGCCGCCGATGACGGCCGTAGTAAACATCACCAGGAGGAACATTGCCGTGTCGTTGCCCCCGGCAAGCTTCATGATACGCTGGCTCGTTGCCTTTGCCAAGCCTGTTTGGAAAATGGCTCCGCCCACTACAAAGAGGCCAACCATCATGATGACTACAGTGGAAGAGAAACCCTCCAGGGCTTCTGTGGGGGTGAGTATGCCGAATATAAGCAAGGCGGTCATGGCGCATACCGCGACGACATCCGAACGAATGCGCCCGATGATGAACATAACTACCGAAATTGCAAGGACTATTAATGTTGTGATCATGCTTTGAAACGATTGCTTTTGTGTTTTGCTGGCCGGCTTATACTACGACGTATGGCCGGCATTGCTGGTGAATAGGGTTGTAAAGGTACAAAAAAAATCTCGATTAATGGGGATAATCGAGATTATATTATTTTCTTTTAGAGGTTATAGTGCGGCAAGAAGCCGCAAAAATTAGGATAACATAGGAAGCCTAGGATACCAGGGATGCCTAGAAAACCTAGAAACAACCTAGAATGCCTAGGAAATCTATAAGAGCAGGAAAACCCAAAACTTCTAGCTAAGTCCGAAAGTTTTCCTCTTGTTTTTAGGCTGGTTCTAAAAATTGCATTTG
>CAJPTO010000190.1 GCA_905373605.1 uncultured Prevotella sp. | reverse complement strand
AAATGGCTAACGCCTTTAAAGATGAAAAGGTGAAAGAGTGAAAAAATGGCTAACGCCTTTAAAGGTGAAAAGGTGAAAGAGTGAAAAAATGGCTAACGCCTTTAAAGATGAAAAGGTGAAAGAGTGAAAAAATGGCTAACGCCTTTAAAGGTGAAAAGGTGAAAGAGTGAAAAAATGGCTAACGCCTTTAAAGATGAAAAGGTGAAAGAGTGAAAAAATGGCTAACGTCCACAAACTTGTCAACTTAGTAGGAAAAATATGTTTCTTATGTTCTTCTGTCGAAAGAGCATGTGTTTCTGTCAAAAGGTGAAAGAGTGAAAAGATGAAAAGGCGTTAGCCATTTTTTCACCTTTTCATCTTTTCACCCTTTCACCTTTTCACTTTTTCACCCTTTCACCTTTTCCTGCCAAGTTCCTTATCAAGTTGTCTAAGATAGGCACCATTTCGCTAAGTTGGGTGGTATCGATGTTACATGCTTTCAAGTCGTCCGCCATGCAATGTGGAATATTTGCAGCCTCATCTCTCAATGCCTTTCCTTTAGGTGTAAGGAAAACAATCTGTTGTCGTTTGTCGTTTGTACCCTCTCTGCGCGACAAAAGGCCTTGTGCCTCCATGCGTTTGATGAGTGGCGATGTGGTGTTTACGCCCAGAAGCAAGCGTTTGCCAATGTCGTTTACGGGTTGTTCGTCTTGTTCCCAAAGCACCATCAGCACCAAATATTGGGTGTAAGTGATACCTAATGGACGCAAAAAGGGTTCGTAGGCCTGTGTTATGAGCCGCGAAGCTGCGTATAGCCGAAAGCAAAGTTGGTTTTGCAGCTTTATTTGTTCGTATGCCATATCGTTGTATTTTATGTTCGTTTCGAGATAATTCCTCTGCGCTTAACAGGTAAAGCTGTCTGAAACCACTTAAAGGATGGCGTGAAAAAAAACTGTTTTTCTCCTCGCCACCCTTTGTTTGCATGTCTAGCCAGCGTTAGTACGTACCTGTGTATGGTGTTTGTTGTGCCATTGTCACAGCCATCATAGCAAAGCAGCTATGGCTTTTTCCACATCTTCAAGGCTTTGCGTAGGCTCAAATCGCTCAACCACGCGGCCATCTCTGTTCACAAGAAACTTGGTGAAGTTCCATTGAATGTCGTCATTTTTGCGCGGCTCTTCGTTCGCCTTGTTGTAAAGGTCTTCCATAATGGCCGCCAACTTGGGTTCGTAAGCATTGCCGGCATAGCCCTTTTCACTTTTCAGCCATGCGAATAGGGGCAGTTCGTGCGCACCATTCACGTTGCTCTTCTTAAATTGTGGAAAGTCTGCACCAAACTTCATGCTGCAAAACTGTCCAATTTCTTCGTCTGTGCCAGGTGCCTGATGCCCGAATTGGTCGCAAGGCACATCGATAATCTCCAGTCCCTTGCCTTTTAGTCGGAGGTAAATGTCCTCCAACGCTTCATATTGTGGCGTAAATCCGCATCCCGTAGCCGTGTTAACCACCAGCAGCACCTTACCTTTATATTGTGCAAGGCTCACCTCTTTGCCGCTTTTGTCTGTGAGGTTGAAATCAAATATTGTTGCCATTGATTTTTTGTTTTAAGTATCTGTTTCATTAAGTGTATGGTTTTAGGCACATCACCTCTTACGAAAGCTTCGTCATCGGTGTCGTGCCTTAACCACTTATTTCTTTCCTTTCGTGTAACTTTGCCTTATTGGGTGCAAGTGTTTACATTTGCTTCACCAGCCAATTTTGCCTGCCAATCAGTTCGATGAGTTCCAATTGCTCTTGACTCCAGTACAAGTCTTCCTCTTCATCGGCAAGATATGCCTTAAGGATGTCGTATGTAGTGGGGTCTTCGGCCAAGATTTTCATCATGTCGTAAAGCATGGGTACACCCTTTTCTTGCAGTGCCAGGTCGGCTTTAACATAGTCCACAGGGTCTTTCACCAGTTCGCGGGCCTGCTGAGCTTCAATTTTCACCTCGCCACCAAGGTCGTTAATGCGCTCGATGAACTTCTTCACCCAGCCCATCTCTTCATCGTAGTGGGCAATATACTTCTCTCCAAGCTTCGAAAAACCCAATGCTTCGAAATGCTTACCTTGTACCAAGTGGGCAAATGCACCATCGGTTAGTGCCGTTGTTAACAACTGTAGCGTCTCAATTGATTTCTTTGCGTTCATAATTCTATCTATTTTATTCTTTTAAATGTCATTGTTGTGTCTGCAAGTTAACGGGTATGCCAGCTACAATCCCCTGCTCCTCGCCTTTGTTCTTAACGCCGGCGTAACGAAAACGTTTTTTCAGCGCACCAAAGAAACATGCTGTTCTCTGTTTGACGATGCAAAGGTAAGACTTTGTTTTTATATCGCAAGCGATACTATAACAATCTTAACGTAATTTAAGCTTATATCGTTCGCGATGCTATATCTTTGTATGCACACCCTCAACACGCAGTTTTCTCAGTGCCACAAGCATCTTCGGTTGTCCTGTTTATTGGTGGGAGTGCCTTGAGAATGGGGCTTTGCGCAGAGAGAAGCAAAGCCATTCGACACAAAAACACCACCAAAAGCAACCTCAACACATAGCCTCCTAACAACACCTTAAAACCAATCGGAACACTACCAGCCGTTGGTAGCGTGGCTACCAGCGGTTGGTAGCGTGGCTACAAACCATCGGTAGTGCCACTACCAACAGGTGGTAGTCGCCGTACCAATGGCTTGGTACGGTTCAAACACAGACTTAACGCCCACCAAGCACTTGATAAACGCATGCCCTAAGGTATGCCATACACCTGCTTTTCATGTCTACGAACACATCATCTACATGATTTTTTGATTTTTAAACCACGGAAAATGCGCCTTACAAAATTAATCACTAAATTTGCACTTGTGGGTTAACCCCTTGTCGACACCTGCTTTTGGCATCGGTTTCCCTTGCACAGTCATGCACACGGCCTGTTCCCCAGGTAGGCTAATGCTTTGCTAGCGGCATGCCTGCTCAAAGAAACCTTGCCATTTGCCTTGTATTTGTCCTGCGAATACCACTTGTGAACATCCGCAACCACCCACGTCTCAACACCTTTTTATAACAAAACATCCTAACAATGAAACGAAAACTGACATTAACCTTGCTACTCGCCACAGCCGCTTTGGTGACTGGCGCGCAGACAACCAACACCAACCGCACGCAAATATGCGAAGATCCCGTTCCATTTAAGTTTGGCGGGCACATCTATTTGCCGTTAATCATCGACAACGAGCACCATGCCAACATGGTGTTTGATACGGGAGCATCGGGCCAACTGCTTATCGACACCATATACTTAGCCGAACAACATTGGCGCCTTGACAGCCTAAAAAATGCAAAGATGTCGGGTGCCAACGGCTATACACGCGTTAAGGTGTCGTGGAAAGAACACGTCGTGGAGCACGGAAAGGTGTGGGAAAGTTTCCCATACATGATACTTGGCGACCTAAGAGGCATTCTGGGCAAACATGCCGATGGCCTTTTGGGAAGCAATGACGTAGAAACACATCCGCTTGAAATCAACTATCAATATCGGTTCTTACGCAAATTGAACACCATTCCCGACTCGGTGAAGCGCAACTACCAGTCTATTCCGCTTACATTTCACAATGGCAAGTGCATGATTAAGGCCACGGTGTGGTTCAACGGCAAACCCATTGAAGGTCTTTATAACATAGACACGGGTTCGGGCGGCGATATAGACTTCACCCAAGAGACAACAAAGAAGTACGACATGGAAAGCTATAAGGGCACAACATACACTGGACACGGCCTCGGCATGGGCATTGGCGACGGTGGCATTAGTACATGGACAGACGCCTTAGCCGACAGTATGCAGATAGGAACGCTAAATATTCGATGCCCAGAAATAACCATTCACCCCACAGCCAAAGGAGCTTTCGAGAAGAATATCTTTGTGGGGAATATCGGTGCAGGCATTTTCTGTTGTTACAACTTGGTGCTCGACATTCCCAATGCCAAAATGTATTGCCGACCATATAAGGAATATCAGTTTGCCAAAAGGGCATTGGGATTTGGCTGGATCAACCGAACAGACATCGGAAAGGGCTGGATTGTGCGCTCGATTTACGATGGAAGTCCGGCAGATAAGGCTGGGATGAAACTGGGCGACATCATCGTTGAGGTAGACGGGAAGAAGGTGGAAGACTACACTTGGGAAGAAGAGCAAAAGCTTAGGGATAAAGAAGCCGTCACGCTTTTGCTCAAAACGCCAGCAGGGCAGCGGACAGTGACTATACAGCAAGCACCGCTTTACGTGGCTTCGCGCCCATAACGATATTTGATTGGCTCGTTTTACAGGCGCGAAGACAATTCCGCGAAACAACGTTTCTATACGCTTCTCAACTTGAAAGTTGCCATAGCGCGTGGCATTGTCACGTTCGAAGTGTGGTCGCGCAACAAGTTTGCAACCGATTATCTGGCCTATTACTTCGTTGCCTCTAAGCCAATGGCGCAAAAAGGCGAGCCGTTTACCATCGGAACAACGGTGGGAGTAAAGTGGTAGGCCTCATCTCCAGTCAGTGTTCCAAAGGAAGAGGGGAGTGATTAGCTTTACGAAATGACGGTAATGTTTAAGGCATGTTCAGAAGATACCTTTGTGGTGTTTTTTGAACATGCCTTAAATATGTAAGGGTGAGCAAGGGAAAACAGCGGCGTTCATTTCCTGTCTGCATCGTTAATCTGCCTGCAAGCTGCGGCCATTAGCAAGTATGTCTTGTGTTCATAAGGCCCCAATGCATACCACGCCCCTCTACTTTTGGAGATGGGACTAGGGGTGAGGATTTACTTACTCCAATATATAAAAGCACGATGTGGTGAAGAAGTTTCGTACATGCCGCACTCGTCCCACCGAAGACCAAAGAAGGCGAGGACGAAGACCGAACTTCGTTTCGTAATGGGGATTGATAAAGAAGAGTGTTCGGTTGCGAATTGTGAAATGTTCGTTGGCCAATCGTTCGAACAACTCGATGGGACAGCGCGTTTGTTTTATTTCAAGAAGCTCGGCAGTGATGCCTGCATTTTCGCCGAAAGCCCGCAAAATGCGGCCATAGATGGCAGCAGGCAACAGGTGAAACCAAGGCAAATGCGACAACAATTTGCTTCTGCATATCTGCTGATGTCCGCCAAAAGGCATCTGCCAAGCAGGGAAAGACATGAAGATGATGCCCTGGGGGCGCAAGAATTTACGTACCTTGTGCAAGAACAAGGCCTTGTCCATGATGTGTTCTATCACGTCGTGGCAGATTATCAGGTCGAAATGGTGTTCAAATTCTTTGATGGCGAACACGTCTGAAGCGATGAATGTGCCTTCTGTTCCTTGCGCTTCAAAGAAACGTTTGGCATCATTTATCCTGCATTCGGCCATGTCTACGCCCACCACATTGCACCCACGCTCTGCTATTGGCAATAGGTTTCCACCATCGCCACAGCCTATTTCCAACACGTTCATTCCCTTTTCGATGGGCAGAAAGCGTTCTATGTAGGGCAAAAAGAATTTTTTACTGGTTGCTGAAAGCTCGTTAAAATACTGTTTTCGGTCTTTTTGTCTGTACTGCATGTTGTAAAGGTGAAAGGGTTCTTTAAGGGTGAAAGGGTGAAAGAGTGAAAAGGTGAAAAGATGGCTAACGCCCACAAACTTGTCAACTTAATAGGAAAAATATGTTCCTTATGTTCTTCTGTTGAAAGAGCATGTGTATCTGTCAAAAGGTGAAAGGGTGAAAGGGTGAAAAGATGGCTAACGCCCACAATTCGTATACTTGTGTACTCGTCTACATCCCTACTTACTCCTTACTCCTTACTCCTTAACCCCTTACTACTTACTCTCTTACTACTTACTCCTTACTACCTCCTCCCCTTATTCCTTAGCAAAAATACAACAGATTGGCAAAACATGAAAATAAATTGACCTATTTTTCTTTAAAATCACAACTTCTAAGTATCTTAAGCGAACTGAAAAGCACGCTCAGGCTTACACCTTTAACAAGAAAAACATGTAATTATGAAAGAAACACTTAAGGACATATCGTTAATTTTGTGTTTTTCTTCATGGCAATAGCAAAGCATATCACTCCCCTCTCCCTTTGGAGAGGGGTTGGGGGTGAGGCAGAGAGG
>CAJPTO010000189.1 GCA_905373605.1 uncultured Prevotella sp. | reverse complement strand
AGGCATATTACTCCCCTCTCCCTTTGGAGAGGGGTTGGGGGTGAGGCATTTAGTGCTTTTTAGTTATGCACCAACGTCCCGATATTCTCTCCTCGCATCACGCGTTCGAGATTACCCACCACGTCCATGTTAAACACATAGATGGGCAAGTTGTTCTCTTTGCACATCGTTGTTGCGGTAAGGTCCATCACTTTAAGGGCACGCGTATATATTTCGTCGTAAGTAATCTCCGCAAACTTCGTTGCTGTCGAGTCTTTTTCTGGGTCGGCCGTATAAATTCCGTCAACGCGCGTGCCTTTCAGCATCACGTCGGCCTCTATTTCTATGCCGCGCAGCGAACTTCCCGTATCGGTTGTGAAGTAAGGCGAGCCCGTTCCGGCCGAGAATATGCACACATAACCCGCCTCCATGCTTTCGATGGCCTTCCACTTGCTGTAAAATTCACCGATGGGCTCCATGCGAATAGCCGTAAGCACCTTTGTTTTCACGCCGATAGCCTCTAGAGCCGAGCTTAAAGCCAGCGAGTTCATCACCGTTGCGCACATTCCCATCTGGTCGCCCTTAACGCGGTCGAACCCTTTTTGCGCTCCACTAAGTCCGCGAAAGAAGTTTCCCCCACCGATAACGATGCCGATCTGCACGCCCATCTGGTGCACGGCCTTAATTTGTTGCGCATACTCTTGCAGGCGTTGTGGGTCGATGCCGTGGCTTTGTGTGCCCATCAGGCTCTCGCCACTAAGTTTTAATAATATTCTTTTGTACATTGTGTGTGGTGTTATTGTTTATTTGTTTTCTTCTTTGCTTGTTGTAGTGGCGTGGTGGCTTGCCATAAGGCGGTTCTCACCAACTGGCATCATATCTCGAACCGCAGTTTGTTTGCCGTTTCGCCGCAAGTGGCGTGTGGTTGCGAGTAAGTTCGCAATTGGCCGAGCCTGTCGCGCAGGGTTATTATGCCGTTGATGTCCACGCCAATCGTTTCTGCTTCGAACGCTCCTTGCTTGTCGCTATAGCAGTGAAAGCCCGTTGCACGATACAAGGCAGCGTTATAAAACTCGACAATTTGGGCAGATTGTCCCGCTTCGAGCAAGGCCCATTGTGCCAAAAAGCTTTCGACAATGCTGTTGAGCAGCTGTTCGAGAGGCGTTTCCTTGCCCGTTATCTGTATGAGCGAAACAGGGTTTGGGGCATCACTTGTAAAGGCTTGCTGGTTAACGTTCAGCCCGATGCCATATACAAAGCGGCTTATCGCGCCGGCGGCAAGGCTCGTTTCGATGAGTGTCCCACTTATTTTGCGGTCGCGCCAATAGATGTCGTTCGGCCATTTTATGCTGATGTGCGGTGTAAAGCGATCCAAAACATCCTTGATGGCCAGTGCTCCGGCCATGGAAAGCACAAATTGTTGCGTTACGGGAACAAACATGGGCCGTGCCATAAGGCTGAAAAGCAAGTTGCGCCCTGGCAGACTTTCCCAGCTGTTTGTGCCTTGTCCGCGACCAGCCGTTTGCCAAGCCGTGCTCACCACCACCATTTCGTCGGGCACTAAAGGCACACCTTTTATATAAGTGTTGGTAGAGTCTGTTTCGTCTAGATGAATATGTCTTATTCTCATATTAAGCCAGCAGTGGGTTAAAAGCATCTTCAATGTGCTCTAGCTTGGCGCTTTCGCGACATGTGCCAACGATTGTCACCACGTCGAAGCGCACCTGTTCCACCACGTTAAACTGTTTGATGTAGTTGTTGGCGGCAATTCCCAGGTTTCTTATCTTCTGTCGGTTCACCGCATCAGCAGGTTCGGCCACATCGTTAGAGGTTCTTGTCTTCACTTCCACAAACACAATGGTAGCCATGTCGGCCGACAGAGCCACCAAGTCGATATCTCTTTTTCCGCAATGCCAGTCGCGGTCGCGGATAACATATCCCTGTTTCTGCAAGTAATCGGCGGCGAAGTCCTCGCCCCATTTACCCAGTTCGTTGTGCTTTGCCATGCCTTTTGCGTTTACTTTCTTGCAAAAGTAACCTTTTTATGGCAGTTCGCAAAGCGTAAGTGCTGTTTTTTGCACATGTCAATGTTTTGCTTAGCACGCTTCTTCCTTGCTTTTCGTCTAAAGAGTTTGCGTTGGGAAACGTGTGAGCCTGTAAACGAATATGCTTGTTGGGGGGATGATACAAAAAAATGTGTTACTTTTGCATACGCACAGAACCAATGGAGCGTGTGTGAAGCCCTAAAAAGGAAGACGAGATGGCACAAAACGAAGAACAACAACAGATTGACGAACAGATGATGCGCAAGGCGTTGGCCGAGGCGCAACAGGCGTTGGCCGAGGGAGAAGTGCCCATCGGCGCGGTGATTGCATGCAAAGGCAAGGTGGTGGCACGCGCACACAACCTCACGGAAACGCTTTGCGACGTTACCGCGCATGCTGAGATGCAAGCCATTACGGCCGCTGCGAACATGCTTGGAGGCAAATATCTGCCCGAATGCACGCTATACGTCACGGTTGAGCCTTGTCCTATGTGTGCCGGAGCATGCGGTTGGGCGCAGTTGGGGCGCATTGTCTATGGCACGCGCGACGAAAAGCGGGGCTACGAACGCTTTGCCCCCGGGGTGCTTCACCCTAAGGCAACGGTTACGGCCGGGGTTTTGGAAGAAGAGTGCCGCGAGTTGATGAAGCGTTTCTTTAGCGACCTGCGCAAGTGATTGGGTGTTTTGGCGCATCTTATCAAAAAAAGCAGCTTTGATAATGTGGTTGTAAACAATCAATAAGTGGTTTATAGCCATTGAATGAATGTCTTGTTTACATCGTATCGGCATATTGTTGTCGCCGTACCAGCGTGTGGTAGCAGCCGTACCAGCATGTGGTAGTCGCCGTACCAGCGCGTGGTAGCAGCGATACCAGCGTGTGGTAGCCGCCGTACCAACGCGTGGTAGCCATGCTGCAAATGCCTTTTATGAATGCAACCAGCATGTGGCAGTCGTTTTGACTAAAGAGCATCCATGTCAAAAAATCAATTTGTTTCAGCCATAATCGTGTTGGGTTGGCCATGCAAAACACAGCAAACAAGCCTGCTGATACGCCCTTATTCAGTGCATCAGCATTCTCTTTGTGCCATAAATCCTTGTATCTTGTGTGGTTATGTATGCCTAGTGTCGCTTGTTTTTCTTGGCATTACCAGCATTCACATGTTATTTTCGGATGCTTTTTCTCTGCATGTGGGCTCATCTCATCAATCTTTTGCGGCCAAAGATGAGGGAAATGTGTGTGTAATCGAGCACGCGAGCCAGGTAGATGCTGCCAACGATGCCCATCACTACCGACACTGCGGCATGCAACAAACCCGTTGGCTCGAAGCTGAAAGCAGGAAGTATGAACTTGGCCAGCATCGTAAAGATGGGGTGGAAGATGTAGATGGGGAAGGTGTTTCGCCCAATGTAATGGAGCACCTCTCGCGGTTTGTCGCCCAAAAAGTTGTACAGCTTGGCCGTAAAGGCGAAAAAGCAGAACACGCTTGCAAGCACGGAGAGGGTTGACCAGTCTTGGAATGCCGGCGTTCCAACCAAGAGAAGGAAGGGGATGACGGCCCAAAGGCTTGCCTTGTAAACGTTGGAGAAGCCGGCAGTGAACTGCCTTATCACCACGCCCACGAAATAGTATGCGGCAAATCTGATGTTGAGCAGGGGTGTGAGCTGGGACATGAGAATGATGAGCGTGGCGAAAATGGAAAGTTTGGCCACGCTGCCCAGCTTCGCGTTTGCGTGGAAAGCCACATAATAAAGCGTGCCGCACACCACCATGAGATGCAAAAACCAATATGGGCCAATGGACTTTACGAACAACACCTGCGCGAAAGCCGTCCAAGAGGCCTCCGAAAGTCCGTCTCTCACGGGCAAATAGAGCGACATAACCGCAAATCCCGACACCATGATGGCATAAGCCAAGACAATTTTTGCGATATAGCGTGCATAGGTCTTTGCAGGCTTGTGCACGTTAACCAAAAATCCGGTGATAACCAAGAACGTAGGCATGAGGAATGTCAGGATGGCATTCTTTACAAGCGGGAAGTGTTGGCCGAAGTTAACGATGTGAATGAGTATGACAAGGGCGATGAGCAATGCCCTGAAGTAGTCTAAGTGGTTGTTTCGGTTCATGTATCGTGGTATAACCATAAAGGGGATGCGCACAGAATGTGTCGCACCCCCTCTTGCATTTATAATAGCTGGTATGATTGTCCGTTGAAAGAAATCTGTGCAGCGGCCTTAGTGAACTTGTGGGTTAACAAGTTGGCATGTTCACAAAGCGCATAGCCCTTGCTTGCCTGGCCTATCACCGACAGAAGACTATGACGCAATGCGCCTTGGCCAACAGACAGCCTTTCAACTCCGTTGTGGGCGATGACTATCTCACCACAGCAACAAGATATTTACTGGTGCTCCAGAACACGTCGGGGTTGGTAATGGTGAGCACATACTCTTTGTTGCCGTCTTTGTCGAGCGAATAGCTGGACGCAGGGTGTGTGGTGAGCAGCTTAGCCGACTTGGAATAGAACTTTATTTCCTTGAGCGTGCGGATGTCTACGCGTGTGAAGTAAGCCTTGTTGAAGCTGCTTTGCAGCACTTTCCCGTTAACAAGGATACTTTGGTCCTTAAGTTCTTTCTTCGTACCGAACACATACCAGGCCGTGTGCAGCTGTTTGTCTTGGTCGCTGATGGTTTGGGCCTTTTGTGTGTTGTCGGTGGCGAGCTTGTTCACGTTGGTGTTAAGGTTGTTGATGCGCTCGTCAAGTTCAGAGATGTGGATGTCTTTGGCATCGAGTTCGGCACGCAGCTGTTGCAGTTGCTGGTCTTTCTCGTCGAGTTGCTTCATCAGTCTGTCCACAGTCTTTTTTAGTTCCGCTCCTTTAAACGTACTTTTTTCCAATTGCGCGCGAAGTTTCTTCAGCAATGCGCGATTTTCTTCCATACGCTGCGTGATGAACTTGATGTTTTCCTTAATTTGCTCCGACTTGTTGGCACCTTCGCCATCCTTAGCGATGTTAACGTGGTTTTCGGCCTCGTTAATCTGGCGGAATCCGTCTTGGATTTCGTTCATGGTTGCCATCATGTCGTTCAGCTGGTTGTCCCTTTGCTGGATGATTTGTTGCAACGAGTCGTTGAGTTGCGGTTCTCCATTGGTCTTTCCTTGTTTGCATGCTGCCAAAGACAGCACTGCCAAACACGCAATAACAAGTTTCTTCATAATTTTTCTCCTTTCGATTTATTATCTTTTTTACTACTAGTTCCTGCTAAAACAATAACGATTTCGCCGCGCGGAGGTGTCTTCTCGAAGTGGTTTGCCACCTCATCGAGCGTACCCCGCACGTTTTCTTCGTGCAGTTTTGATATTTCGCGGCACACGCACACTTGCCTTTCGGGTCCTAACACCTCGGCCAGCTGCTTGAGCGTTTTGAGCAATCTGTAAGGCGACTCGTAGAACACCATCGTTCGTTGCTCGCCTTTAAGCCCTTCGAGATAAGTCTTGCGTCCCTTCTTTTGCGGGATGAACCCCTCGAAACAAAACCTGTCGCACGGCATTCCCGACGACACCACGGCCGGTATGCAAGCCGTGGCACCGGGAAGGCATTGAACAATGATGCCTGCCGCCACCGCTTCGCGAGCCAAGAAGAAGCCCGGGTCGCTGATGCCAGGCGTTCCGGCATCGCTCACCAGCGCAATGTTCTGCCCAGCCTTAAGGCGTTCTACGATGCCAGCCGACGTGCCATGCTCGTTAAACTTATGGTGCGACTGCAGGTGAGCCACCTCAATACCCAGGTTTTTGAGCAAAATGCCTGTGGTACGGGTGTCTTCAGCCAGCACCAAGTCGGCTTCTTTCAGCGTGCGAATGGCGCGAAGCGTGATGTCCTCCATATTGCCCACGGGGGTGGGTACGATGTATAAGATGCCCATATTGTACGCAAATATAGCAATATAAATTCCGAGTAGCAAAAAAGCATGCGTTTGTTTGCAATTTTTAAAACGTCTTTTTGTACTTTTGCATCAATATGATTGATTATGTTAGTGGCGAGAACCACCGCCAAGGAAGTGTGGAAGTGATTTGCGGCTCGATGTTTTCGGGCAAAACAGAGGAGTTAATACGCCGCATGAAGCGTGCCGTGTTCGCTAA
>CAJPTO010000188.1 GCA_905373605.1 uncultured Prevotella sp. | reverse complement strand
CTACAAATAAATACAAACACCCCGACTATGGAAAAGAATAAAACCACCAACAGAATTTTATCCATCGACATCTTGCGCGGAATAACCATCGCGGGCATGATAACGGTGAACAATCCAGGCAGTTGGAGCTACATGTATGCGCCACTGGAGCATGCCGAATGGAACGGATTGACACCCACCGACCTTGTTTTTCCTTTCTTCATGTGTGTGATGGGGATGTGCATTTACATCGCCATGCGCAAGTTTGATTTCGCTTGTAACCGCGCCACGGTTTATAAAATCGTGAAGCGCATGGTGCTTATCTACCTCGTGGGTCTGGCCATTGTGTGGTTCTCCGCGTTCTGTAGACGCTGGAACGCGCCGCTGGAAGGAGCCGACTTGCCCGCACAATTGAGGCGCATGGTATGCTCTTTCGACACAATTCGCTTAACAGGAGTGCTTGCCAGGCTGGCCATTTGCTACGGCATCACCGCCCTTTTGGCCATCACCGTTCGGCATAAGCACCTGCCTTACATCGTTGGCGGCCTGCTTGTTGGCTATTTTGTGCTGCTGATGGCAGGCAACGGGTTCGCTTACGATGAAACAAACATCCTCTCTATTGTAGACCGTGCCGTGCTTACCAAGGCACATCTGTACAGCGACAACGGCATCGACCCCGAAGGATTGCTTAGCACACTGCCCTCGATAGCCCACACCGTGCTGGGATTTCTCATCGGTGGCCTGCTCTTTCGCAAGGCAGATGCTGCACACCAACAGCTGGATGCACCCACAAGCATCACCCTAACCAAGGTGGTTCCCCTCTTTGTGGTGGGCACATCGCTGCTCTTTGCGGGCTATTTGCTCAGCTATGGCTGCCCCATCAACAAGAAAGTGTGGTCGCCCACCTACGTATTGGTGACTTGCGGACTGGCATCCATGCTCTTAGCCCTGCTCACATGGATAATCGATGTGAAGGGAAAGCGTCGTTGGAGCAAGTTTTTCGAAGTGTTTGGCGTCAATCCGCTCTTCCTTTTTGTGCTTAGCGACTTCTTCGCCATTGTCTTTATGGCCTTCACCTTCCCCGTTGGCGATGAGCAGATGAACGTAACAGGCTATGTTTATTCGCAGCTCTTGGCACCCGTCTTTGGAGATTACGGCGGTTCGCTGGTCTATTCGCTGCTGTTCATCGCGCTGAATTGGGCCATTGGTTACCAGTTGTATAAACGAAAGATATACATTAAGTTGTAAGGAGGTAAGCTAATAAGAATGTGATTTTTGGGGTTTAAGCGATTACGACGAATGGTTGTCGCCCAATATGAATGAGGGCTGCATCTGAAATTTGAAGAAAAACAACGTTTTCGTTAAGCCAAGTAGTTTGTAAACTTGTCTACTCGTTAACTTGTCAACGAATAAACCAACTTAAAACTCACAAACTCACGAACTCAAAACTCACGAACTCAAAGTCCAAAACTCACAAACTCAAAACTCAAAAACTCAAGAACTCAAATGCAATACATCCTCATTGCCGATAGCGGCTCTACCAAGACAGACTGGTGCGTGGTGCAAAACGCACAACAAATAAGGCGACATCAAACCAAGGGTATGAACCCTTTCTTCCAAACACAAGAAGAAATGGAAGACGAGATACGCCAAAATCTCTTGCCCCATTTGGCCTCCGAGAAACCCTCGGCCATCTATTTCTACGGTGCCGGATGCACACCCGAGAAGGCTCCAATGGTGAAAGAGCGCCTCGAAAGCTGCTTTCCTGCCGTGCAAACCATCGAGGTGAACAGCGATTTGCTTGCTGCCGCACGCGGTCTTTGTGGGCATCAGCCCGGCATTGCCTGCATCCTTGGCACGGGTTCCAACTCGTGTTTCTACGATGGCGAGGCCATTTCGTTCAACGTTCCCGCGCTGGGCTTCATCCTTGGCGATGAGGGTAGCGGGGCAAACCTGGGAAAAAGACTGGTGGGCGACATTCTCAAAAACCAGTTTCCTGCCGAATTGAAGGCGGCTTTCTTCGAAGAATGCAACACCAACATGGCCGAAATCATCGACCGTGTGTACCGACAACCCTTCCCAAGCAGGTTTCTTGCCGGCTTCAGTCCTTTTCTCTCGCACCATAGAGAGCATCCCGCAGTGCACCAATTGTTGGTAAACGCCTTCAAGTCGTTCATCCGCCGCAACGTGATGCAATACGATTACGAGGCTTATCCCATGAACTGCGTGGGGTCCATCGCCGATGTTTACCGCAACGAAGTGGCCGAAGCGGCTCAGCTTTTAGACGTTACGCTGGGGCAGATAATGAAAAGTCCGATGGAAGGATTGGTAAATTATCACGCGAAGTCTCACCCCTAACCCACGCAACAAACCGCCTGCCGCCCACTACCTGCCTCACCCCCGCCCCCTCTCCAAGGGGAGAGGGGAGTGAAATGCAGTGCGGTTGCAAGGCAATTTCAGATGATAGATGGAGTAATCACAAAGCTAAAAAATCATCATCAACAAAATTATTCATAGCAATTAAACGTATAAACAAAGCCATCACACAGCATATCACTCCCCTCTCCCTTTGGAGAGGGGCTGGGGGTGAGGCTTCTTTTACATTATCATTATGCCATTCACAAAGATAACCGAGCAGCCGTCGCTCTACAACAACCTCGAAACGAAGACGGCCGAACAGCTTCTGAGGGACATCAACACCGAAGACAGGAAGGTGGCAGAGGCTGTTGAGAAGACTATTCCGCAGGTAGCGAAGCTCGTTGAGCTGATTGTACCGCGAATGAAACGTGGCGGACGCATCTTTTATATGGGTGCTGGCACCAGTGGACGCTTGGGTGTGCTAGACGCTAGCGAGCTTCCACCCACCTTTGGTGTGCCTAAGACGCTCGTCATTGGGCTCATCGCTGGCGGCGATACGGCCCTGAGAAATGCCGTGGAAAACGCTGAAGACGATGAAGAACACGGCTGGGACGAGCTAACCGAGATGAACATCAACGAGAAAGATACCGTTATTGGCATCGCCGCTTCTGGCACAACTCCCTACGTGGTGGGCGCACTTAGAAGCGCAAGAGAGCATGGCATACTCACCGCTTGCATCACCAGCAACCCCAATTCGCCCATGGCAGCCGAGAGCGATGTGCCTATCGAGATGGTTGTTGGCCCCGAATATGTCACGGGAAGTTCGAGAATGAAGTCGGGAACGGGCCAAAAGATGATACTCAACATGATTTCAACAGCCGTGATGATACAGCTAGGGCGCGTTAAAGGTAATAAGATGGTGAACATGCAGCTTAGCAACAAGAAGCTTGTTGACCGCGGAACGCGCATGCTTGTCGAGATGCTTGGCCTGGAATATGGCAAAGCCAAGAACCTATTGCTGCTGCATGGCTCGGTGGAAAAAGCCCTCGAAGAATACAAACGCCCCAACGACTAACCCTCAAACGCCCCGAAACGATGTTCAAAACCCTGCTTCTGTTCCTCCTTGCCTTCGCACTTCATGCGCGAGGCAGCAATGTTCCCACGGCTTCGCCCGAAGAAGTGGGCATGAGTTTGGCGCGCCTGCGTGCTGCCGACGAGGCAATATTGCGCGCCATTCGCGACCACAGAACGCCTGGAGCGGTGCTTGCCGTGGTGCGACATGGCAAAATGGCTTACCTTAAAGCTTATGGCAACCGACAAACGTTCCCCACTGTGCAGCCCATGACCACTGAAACGGTGTTCGACATGGCATCGTGCACCAAGCCAATGGCCACGGCATTGTCGGTGATGTTGCTGGTGGAGCGCGGACAACTGCGACTTACAGACCCCGTGGCTGCCTATCTGCCCGAGTTCAAAAGCTGGAACGAGGGGCGAGACAGCGCAACAATACGCATTGAAGACCTGCTCACGCACACCTCGGGACTGCCTCCTTACGCTCCTGTTAGCACGCTGGCAGAGCCAGATGCCAAGCCTAACCCGGCCAAACTGTTGGCATACATCGCCCAGTGCAAGCGAGATTTCAAGCCAGAAACCAACATGCAGTATAGTTGCCTGAACTATATCACGCTGCAAAACATCGTGGAACGCATCACACATCAGTCGCTTCGCACCTTTGCCGCCAACAACATCTTCATCCCCTTGCGCATGAACCACACCGACTTTCTGCCTTGTGCTCCCGACAAGAACGGGAAACTGGCCAACACTTCTTTGCCGAGATGGGTGGCAAATGGCGAAAAAGCCGGTCTTACGCCCATCGCTCCCACCGAGCGAATGGCCAACGGAGCTGTGAAACAAGGCCAAGTGCACGACCCCTTGGCATGTACTTTAAACGGCGGTGTGTCGGGAAATGCAGGTCTATTCTCTTCTGCCGAAGACGTTGCCACGCTCTGTGCCATGCTCCAAAACGGCGGCGAATGGGGCGGAAAACGCATCCTCTCGCCTCTAACGGTAAAGGCGATGCGCACTGTTTCCCAACATTTCAACAGCCGTGGACGCAGTCTTGGTTGGGATGTCAGTTCGGCATACGCCTCCAATCAGGGCGACTTGCTCAGCCCAGAAGCCTACGGGCACACGGGTTACACGGGCACTTCCATCGTCATCGACCCCGTAAACGACCTCTCCATCATCCTTCTTTGCAACAGCGTTCACCCCGTAGACACCACCAATGTGATACGCCTGCGGGCGCAAGTGGCCAACGCTGTGGCCGCCAGCATCACCAACGAGCCGGCCGCTTTCCCTGGTTATTACTATGCAAGGATGCGTGTTTTCGAGGCCGAACCACCCATACGCTCCACTGATATTGTGATGCTGGGCAACAGTCTTACCGAAGGTGGGCGCGATTGGGCCGAGAAATTGGGGCGCGCCAACGTGCGAAATCGCGGCATTAGCGGCGATGTGGCCTTGGGTGTTGATGCACGTCTGTTCCAGATTATGCCCCATAAGCCGGCCAAAATCTTCCTGCTCATCGGCGTAAACGATGTTAGCCACGACCTCACCGTCGACAGTATTGTCACCAACATACGCCTGTTGGTAGACCACATTCGTGCGCAATCGCCCAAGACGAAGCTCGTTTTGCAAAGTCTTTTGCCCATTCGCGAGAGCACAGGGCGATGGAAACGGCTGCAAGGCAAAACCGACATGATACCCCAAATCAATGCGCGCCTCGAAATTCTTGCGCGTGAAAAGGGGCTGAAGTTCATCAATCTCTTCCCACATTTCACCGAACCAGGTACCAACATCCTGCGTTCCGAGCTTACCTACGATGGACTTCACCTCACCAAGGCGGGCTACGACGTGTGGGTGAAGCTGCTGAAGCCGCATCTGTAGTGAATAGTTGACGAGTTGTCAAGTTAACAAGTTGACCAGTTGAAGAGTTAACAGGTAGAAAAGTTAACAAGTTGACAAGTCGACGAGTTGAATAAGTTAACAAGGAAACTCGCTGCTCTGCACCAATGCATTTGGCTTAACTCCATAGCTCCTTAACTCCTTAACTCCTTCATTTCCTCCCAATGCAAAAGCAATTTATCTTGGCAATCGCCCTTATGGCAGCCCAAACGGGCATGGCACAGCAACAACCCGTGGATTATGTCAGCACCTTGGTTGGCACATTGTCAGCCTTCGAGTTGTCAACGGGCAACACCTACCCCGCCACAGCAATGCCTTGGGGCATGAATTTTTGGACTCCACAGACCGCTAAGATGGGCGATGGATGGACATACGCCTATCAAGCCAACAAGATTAGGGGGCTGAAACAAACCCATCAACCCAGTCCGTGGATTAACGATTACGGCCAGTTCGCCCTCATGCCAACCACAGGCAAGCCCGTTTTCGATGAAGAGGGGCGCGCCTCGTGGTTCTCGCACAAGGCCGAAACGGCCAAACCACACCATTATAAGGTATACCTGGCCGACTATGATGTCACTGCCGAGCTCACACCCACCGAGCGAGCGTGCCTTATGCGCTTCACTTTCCCACAAACCGACTCGGCAAACGTCGTCGTCGATGCTTTCGACAAGGGTTCGTACATCAGGCTATTGCCCGACAAACGCACCATCGTGGGCTATTCAACAAAGAACAGTGGGGGCGTTCCAGACAACTTCAAGAACTACTTTGTTATCGTCTTCGACCATGATTTCGCCGCTGCACGTCTGGCCAACGGCAAAGATTTGCTCGCCGAGGGGCAACAAGAACTGCAAGCCGACCATGCTGGCA
>CAJPTO010000187.1 GCA_905373605.1 uncultured Prevotella sp. | reverse complement strand
CATCTTCCACCAGGTTTTTGGCGTATTTCTCCAGCGACTGATAGTTTTCGTCGCCCGATTGCGACTTCACCTGCTGCCCTTGACGCAGAGCTTCGATGGCCGCGCGCGTTTCTTTCTCGGTGCAACCGGCATCTTTCAGGATGCGTGAAGCCGACGAATTGACCGAGAGCAAGGCGAGGAAGAGCGGCTCGACGGACACAAATTCGTCGCCAAGGCTCTTCGAAAGGTCTTCGGCCTTCAACAGAACATTGTTGGCTTCGTTGCTCAAATAGGGCTTACCGCCCTCTACACGCGGCAGATGTTCCACTTCCGAGTTGACCAACGTGCTAACCTGCATGGCGTTAACGCCCAGCTTTTGGAAGATGTAGTTGGTTACATCGGCGGCCTTTTCCAGCAAGGCCTTGAGCAGGTGCACAGGTTCTATGCTCTGTTGTCCTGCCCGTTGTGCAATGTTAACGGCCTCTTGAACCGTTTCTTGCGCTTTGATTGTATACTTGTCGAAATTCATTATCTATAGTTTTGTGTGATGTTTATGTTCTGACTTATTGTCTGCTTAACACCATCCAAACAGTGTGCCGAGGCATTTTTGTCTGTCAAAATGTCGGTTTTCTGACTATTTTTCATGTAAAACACAAATAGTTGTCGGAAAATTTGTCACGTAGATTTGTTTTTCCTACCTTTGCCCCAACCGGAGAAAACCATCGGTAAGTATTCAACATAAACAATCAACCAAGTTTAAACCCTTTTAACTAAAAAGATATCGAACATGGCAAACAATGAACTTTTGATGAATGCCAACGAAGTGGTGGCATTCTTGCAAAAACCGTCTTCCGAATTTACCAAAGAAGACATCGTGCGTTTTATCCAAGAAAACGAGATTAAGATGGTGAACTTTATGTATCCCGGGGGCGACGGCAAGCTCAAAACCCTCAACTTCATCATCAACAACTTGGCTTATCTCGACACCATCCTCACTTGTGGCGAACGTGTAGACGGCTCCAGCCTTTTCTCTTTCATCCAAGCAGGCAGCAGCGACCTTTATGTTCTGCCGCGTTTCTCGTCGGCTTTCGTAGATCCCTTTGCCGAGATACCCACGCTTTGCATGCTGGCTTCTTACTTCGACAAAGACGGAAACCCACTTGAAAGCGCACCCGAATATACATTGGCCAAGGCCGCAAAGGCTTTCCGCGATGTAACGGGCATGGAGTTTCATGCCATGGGCGAATTGGAATATTATGTGATTACGCCCGATGAGGAGGTGTTCCCCGCCGTTGACCAGCGCGGATACCACGAATCGATGCCCTATGCAAAGACAAACGACTTCCGCACACTCTGCATGTCGTACATCGCTAAGGCTGGTGGACAAATTAAATACGGACACTCTGAGGTGGGTAACTTCAGCCAAGACGGATTGATTTACGAGCAAAATGAGATTGAATTCTTACCCGTTCCCGTTGAAAAGGCTGCCGACGAACTGATGATTGCCAAATGGATTATCCGCAACTTGGCCTATCAGATGGGCATGAACGTTACCTTCGCACCGAAAATCACCACAGGCAAGGCTGGCTCGGGTATGCACGTGCACATGCGCTTGATGAAAGATGGCAAGAGCATGATGGTGGAAAACGGCAGATTGAGCGACACCGCACGCACGGCTATCGCTGGATTGATGAAGCTTGCAGACAGCATCACTGCCTTTGGCAATAAGAACCCAATGGCCTATTTCCGCCTCGTTCCTCACCAAGAGGCACCCACCAACGTTTGTTGGGGCGACCGCAACCGCTCTGTTCTTGTGCGCGTGCCGCTGGGATGGGCTGCTGGTATCGACATGATGCACAGGGCTAACCCGCAACAACCGAGCGAAACGCCCGACACATCGATGAAGCAAACGTTCGAAATGCGTTCTCCCGACGGGTCGGCAGACATCTATCAGCTGCTCGCCGGATTGTGTGTTGGCTGCCGTTATGGCTTCGAATTGCCCAACGCTCTTGAAATAGCAGAGCAGACTTACGTAGACGTGAACATCCACGATGCTGCAAATGCCGACAAGCTTAGCCGCCTTGGGCAGTTGCCCGACAGCTGTGTTGCCTCGGCCGATTGTCTAGAACGCCAACGCAAGGTGTACGAAGAGCACGGCGTTTTCTCGCCAGCAATGATTGATGGCATCATCAAACAGCTGCGCGACTTCAACGATGCCACGCTGCGCAAAGACGTTGAGGAGCGTCCAGCTGAGCTGAAAGAGCTTGTAGAACGCTTCTTCCATTGCGGATAAAGGCATGTACATATAACTCCTAGTTAAGTGATAATTCTCAACCCAATGTCGGGGTGGGCTGTGTGCTCTGCCCCTGCATTGGGTTTTGTTGTTCAGAGTAGGCCGACAACAATAGGCCGCAGTAGCATTGCTAGGTTGTGTTGCCCTTGTGACCTTATGCACATACTATCCGCATAACCAGATTTTTATAGATGCCAAGCGCATAAATGGAAACCCCAAGTTTGGCATTGCCCATCAGGCTTAGCGATAATGGGGATAGGCCTTTGCCCGTCGGGGATGCACAACAAGGCCGCATCAAATATTTTGTTAAATGTTTTGCAGTTCGACATTTAATGCTTAACTTTGGAAACACAATCAAAATACCGCAAAGATGTTCGAATATTTCACCTCACACCTATGGCTGCTTTGGCTGCTCATCAGCCTTATATGCCTGATACTTGAAATGGCCTCTGGCACGTTTTACATCCTCTGCTTTGCCGTTGGTGCCCTTTTTGGAATGTTGGGCAGCTGGCTTGGGCTTCCCTTCTGGGGGCAAGTGGTCGGTTTCGCCTTCTTTTCCATCCTGTCTATCTTCGCCGTTAGGCCCGCTGTTCTTAACTACCTGCATCGCGGTGATGACGACCGAAAGAGCAATGCCGATGCGCTTGCTGGTAAAGTGGGTGTCGTCATTGAAGAAGTGCAGCCACAACGCAGCGGCTATGTTAAGGTTGACGGCGACGAATGGCGAGCCGTTTCGGCCGACGGAGGACTTATCAAACGGGGAGAAAAGGTGCGTATCCTTAAGATGGACAGCATCATTGCTACCGTAGAGCGCGTATGACGTGTGGGCTGTGCGGTCATTGGCCGATAAGCACGCAATGCCAGCAAGCCATACCGAGCTTGTAACGGGAGGTTTTGCATCATCATGCCTCTCATGTAGAATGTTCTGGCACGCCGCCCATGCAGTCATTCCACTATCATCCTTTATAGAATAACCCCAAAACAACAATCAACAATGGACTCTTTAGAAATTTTTCTCTTTGGTGCCGCCATTCTGCTGGTGGTCATCTTCGTAAAAAAGTCGCTTGTAATCATCCCACAGTCGGAAACCAAAATCATCGAACGGTTGGGTAAGTATCGCGCAACCCTCAAGCCGGGCATCAACATCATCATCCCATTTGTGGATAGCGCAAAGACCATCGTAACGATGACCAACCGCCGCTACATGTATTCGAGCAACATCGACCTGCGCGAACAGGTGTATGACTTCGACAAACAGAACGTTATCACCAAAGATAACATCCAAATGCAAATCAATGCCTTGCTCTATTTCCAAATCGTAGACCCCTTTAAGGCCGTTTACGAAATCAACAACTTGCCCAACGCCATTGAGAAGCTCACACAAACCACACTGCGTAACATCATCGGAGAGATGGAACTCGACCAAACGCTCACCTCGCGCGACACCATCAACACCAAACTACGCTCTGTGCTCGACGATGCCACAAACAAATGGGGTATCAAGGTGAACCGCGTTGAGCTGCAAGACATCATTCCCCCATCGAGCGTTCTACAAGCAATGGAGAAGCAAATGCAGGCCGAACGAAACAAACGTGCAACAATACTTACCAGCGAAGGCGAGAAACAAGCCGTTATCTTGCAGTCGGAAGGCGAGAAAACCTCTACCATCAACCGCGCAGAAGCTGCCAAACAGCAGGCCATTCTCTATGCCGAAGGTGAAGCGCAGGCACGTATACGCAAGGCTGAAGCCGAGGCCATCGCCATTCAAAAGATTACGGATGCCGTGGGACAAAGCACCAACCCCGCCAATTATCTGCTCGCACAGAAGTATATTGCCATGATGCAAGAACTGGCCCAAGGCGATCAAACCAAGACCGTTTACCTGCCTTACGAGGCTACTAACTTGTTGGGTAGCTTGGGCGGAATAAAAGAACTCTTTAAGATACAATAGCTTTCAAGGCTGGTTCTAACAATTTCCTTTGCCGTATTTTTGCCCTTAGCAAGAATACGGCAAAGGGCATAATAGGGAAAATGAGCTTTTGCGCGTATTTTTTAGAACCAACCAAAAGGCACGCCTCTCTGTGTTCGTGCAGCGCAACCCGCTTTCTTTTCTAACCGAAACACAGTCGCACTTTCCTTTTCCCTCGCGTGAACATTTTTTTGTACATGCGATGCGCCTGTGTTTTTCCCAAATCCATTTCCTCATTGTATATAATCTGTTGGGTGTAGTTACATCTTCTTCCCATCACGTTCGATGGGAAAGTTGCGATTGTGGCAGATCCTTTGTCTGATAAAGACATTTCACTTGCTGCTGATGCTGCTGATGCCACTGATGGCAACAGCAAATGACGAACTTCGCTGTTCCAAAATGGTGTTCTCGCAGCCCAATGTTCGTTTCATGCAAAAAATAAAATCAACACATCCTGATGCCCGCCTGGCCGTTAAAGGCCTGCCCAAAGGGTTGAAATGGAACGCTCGGCGTTGCTTGGTGGAAGGAAAAGTGGCACTGCCTGGCACATATACCTATACCGTTTGCGCAGATGTTCGTGGCACCGTGCACAAAGAAAACGTTACGCTTACCGTATCAAGCCAGTTGCCCATGCCACAGCCCTTCATGGGCTGGCTCTCGTGGAACTCGGTAGAGGGCGACGTTTCGGAAGACATTGTCAAACGCGTGGCAGACTTGTTTCTTGAAAACGGACTGTACAAGGCTGGCTGGAACACGGTGATGATGGACGATTTGTGGCAAGCACCCTCTCGTTCGGACGAAGGAAAGCCGCAACCCGACCCGAAACGTTTCCCAAACGGACTGCGCGCTGTGGCCGACTACGTGCACAGCAAGGGCATGAAGTTTGGGCTTTACACCGATGCCGCCAACAAAACATGTGCAGGGGCGTTTGGTTCTTATGGTTATGAGCATGCTGATGCCCAGCAATATGCTGACTGGCAGGTAGACATCGTGAAGTGCGATTACTGCAATGCTCCGCCCGAGAAGGACACGGCCGTGGTGCGTTATGCACGTATGGGCAACGCCTTTAAGGCCACTACACGCCCTATTACGCTCTACATCTGCGAGTGGGGCGACAGAAAACCTTGGCTGTGGGGTGCAGAAGCTGGTGGCAGTTGTTGGAGAGTGAGTGCCGATGTGCGTGACAGATGGACTTGCGAACCTGGTGGAACAGGGGTGGTGCAAAGCATTGCAGCCATGAAAGACATTGCTGTTTACTCGGGCGTAAACCGATTTAACGATGCCGACATGCTTTGTACCGGACTGCATGGAAAGGGAAAGTCGTCGAGTGACCTGTGTTTCGGGCAGCCAGGAATGACACAAGACGAATATGCCACGCAGTTTGCACTGTGGTGTATGTGGTCGTCGCCTATGGCTTTGTCGTTCGACCCACGCGCAAACACACTCACCCAAGACGACTTGAAACTGCTAACCAACAGATACCTCATTGCCCTGAACCAAGACCGTATGGGACAACAGGCCGACTTTATCACCGATAAGGACAGTCTTGTGGTGTTTGCCAAAGACTTGGAGAATGGCGATGTGGCCGTGTCTGTCACCAACATGTCGGGCAAGTTGCTTGAAGTTTCTTTCGACTTCACGCAGATTTCCGCCCTTGATGCAGACACACGCTATCAATGTCGTGACTTATGGACGGGGGAAAAGTTGCCGGCAGTGAAGCGAAGCTTTACCACAAGGGTGCGTCCGCATGCCACGAGGGTGTTTAGGCTAACGCCGATTAAAGGTGAAAAGGTGAAAAGGTGGAAAGGTGAAAAGGTGAAAAGGTGAAAAGGTGAAAGGGTGAAAAGATGGCTAACGCCGTTTAAAGGGGTAAAGAAGTAAAGGAAAAGTCATCTTGACTTTTTCATTAACCTCCCAATCTCGTTCTGATATGCTTACAAAACCCGTTCGTCGTGACATGCCATTCTAGCATTTTTC
>CAJPTO010000186.1 GCA_905373605.1 uncultured Prevotella sp. | reverse complement strand
TTCTTATAGTTGTAATCGTTATACGAAAAGGCCTTGACGTTGCCTTTGGCCTTAACATATACGGAGCCGCGAGTGGGCAATTTCCCGTCTACGTCTATCTGGGTGGATATGTTCCCGAAGCGTTTGTCGTCTGTAATCTTTGCCAGGTCCAAGCCGTTGGTCTCAATTCTTCCCGAGAAGCTGGTGTTGTGTTTGCCGAATCCCACGGTGGCCATGCCGGCATCTGTGCGAATAACGCCCTTGGTGGCCACGTCTTGGCCAAATCCGCCAGCCTCTCCTGCAAAGTCGATGTTGCCCAACCTGCCTATGACTGCCGGCACTTGGAAATGGTTGGCAAAGTTGTCTGAAAGGAATTGCACGCCCTGTGCACTGACGCGAAGCCGCTTGATGGCAGCAGCCCATCGCAGTTTGGAAGTCCAATTGCTGAACGAGCCGTTGGCTTGCAGCGAGAAATTGTTCTCGGCCGAAGATATTTCGAGCGTTAGTACCCGCATAGAGGTGCTTGTTCCCGACACGGATGTTTGGATGTAGAATGGCTTCACAGAGGCTTTCAGTTCGGGCAGGAAGCAAGCCAAGTCGGCTAAGGTGAGTTTCGACCTTTGCAAGCTGCCGCTAAACTGTAGCGAGGGCGATTGAAACTCGGTGCCGTTAAAGGTGTAAGTGGCCGCTATGGGGCCGAAGTTGATGTTGGTGGCAGGCAAATCGCAGGTTAAGTTAATGAGGTTTGCTTGGCGTTTGTTGGCCGTGAGTTCGCCAGTGATTGACTTGACATGCAGCCCCGACTGCTCTTTGAACGACAAGTCCTTGATGTTTAGGTTCACGCTGTCGGGTGTAAGTGCGTCTAGGGCGATGTGTGCGCTGATGTCGGTCACCGAAATGTGCTTTGCCGAGAATGCCTTCACCCGAGGTGCATCCAGCTGATTGTAGCTAATGTTCCCCCTCCTGATGATGAGTGTGTTGATGCGGAGGTCGAGTGGCGTGCTAGACGTGGTGTCTTTGGATGCCAACGAGTCGAGCACAAACAGAAAGTTGGGCTTGCTTTTTGCTGTTTGCTTGTATAGGTTGGCCTTCAGGCCGAATAGTTGCACCGAGGAAATGTGGATTTTCCCTGAGGCAATCGCAGCAAAGTCAAGTTTTACCGATAGCCGCGAAGCCTCAAGCATGCGTTGGTTGCGCTGGTCGTTGATAACAAGGTCGTCGATTATTACGCGGTTGAGAAAGCCCAAGTCCACTCTGCCCACCTTCACTTCAGTACCCAACTTGTCTGAAAGGGCGTTGCCGATAGCGTCCCCAACAAAACCCTGAATAAAGGGAACGCGCAGCAAAACCACAAACGTGAAATACAGGCCAACGGCAGCCCATAGGATAATATTAATTATGTGTCTTAACTTTCTCAATTGCTCTGTTTAGTTGGCAAAATTACATATAAAAACTCTTAATGAGAAATATACACGCCGTTTTTCTTTTTATTATGTTTTATTTTGATTATATTTGCACGGATAAAAGCGGAGGGTGGGGTAGTCTTTCCTCCGCTTTCAAGGTTTGTTCTTGCAGCGTAGGCCAATTCGGCATGTATTCGCCGCTTGCCACAGGGCGGTGAGATGGATGGTGCCGATGAGCAAAGTGGAACGAGATATTAATCATATAAAACAGATATTATCAATTTGTCATGGCAAATGTCATTAAGTTACGTAAAGGCTTAAACATTCACCTGAAAGGAAAAGCTGCCGAAACGAAACGCGTTGTGGGCTCATGCACAGAGTATGTGGTGCGCCCCGACACCTTCGAAGGCGTTGTTCCTAAGCTTGTTGTGCACGAAGGAGACCGCGTGGACGTGGGTGATGCCTTGTTTGTGGATAAGAATTGCCCCGAGGTGAGGTTCGCTTCGCCGGTTAGCGGGACGGTTAAGGCCGTTGAAAGGGGCGAACGAAGAAAAATTATTGGCATCAGGCTGCAAGCCGATGATGTGCAGAAGTATCATGATTTTGGACAAAGCGATGTGACAAAACTTTCTGCCGATGAGGTAAAGAACGCCTTGTTGGAGGCAGGCTTGTTTGGATACGTCTATCAATTGCCCTACGCCGTTTCGGCCAATCCGCAGACAAAGCCCAAGGGCATCTTCGTTTCCGCACTGCGCGACATGCCCCTTTCGGGTAATTTCGAATACGAATTGCAGGGTAACGAGCGCGATTTCCAAACAGGATTGACAGCACTTTCGAAGATGGGCACCACCTATTTGGGCATCGGCAAGAACCAAACGGCCGATGCTTTGGTGAATGCCAAGGATGTGGAAGTGACGGTTTTCGATGGTCCATGCCCAGCAGGGAACGTTGGTGTGCAGGTTAACCACATCGCGCCAGTGAACAAAGGCGAGGTGGTTTGGACGGTAGACCCAACATTTGTTATCTTCTTTGGCCGTCTGTTCAACACGGGTAAGGTTAACCTTCTTCGCACAATTGCCCTCGGGGGCAGTGCAATGGCCTCACCCATGTATGTGGAAGCCCTCATCGGAGCACCGTTCTCGGCCGTTCTCAAAGGCGCATTGGCGCGCCAAGAGGATGTGCGGCTCATCAATGGCAACCCGCTTACTGGCACAAAGTCGAGTCTTGATGATAGTGTTGGGGTGAAAACATCCGAGATAACCGCTATCCCCGAAGGCGCACATGCCAACGAAATGTTTGGCTGGATTATGCCGCGCACAGGTCAATTCTCCACATCGCGCAGCTATTTCTCGTGGCTCATGGGCAAAAAGGAGTACGACTTGGATGCTCGTGTGAAGGGTGGCGAGCGCCATATGATTATGAGTGGCGAGTATGATAAGGTGCTGCCGATGGACATCTACGGCGAATTCCTCATCAAAGCCATCATCGCCGGCGACATCGACAAGATGGAACAGTTGGGCATTTACGAGGTTTCGCCCGAAGATTTCGCACTGGCCGAGTTTGTTGACAGCTCAAAACTGGAGCTGCAACGCATCGTTCGTCAAGGCTTGAACATGTTACGTAAAGAAAATGCATAAGACAAGATGAAAGCATTAAGACAATATTTAGACAAGATAAAGCCGAAATTCGAGCCGGGGGGCAAGCTTCATGCCTTCCAAAGCATCTTCGATGGCTTGGAAACATTCCTCTATGTGCCCAACACCACATCGAAAGTGGGGGCGCACATCCACGATTCCATCGACTCGAAGCGCATCATGAGCGTGGTGGTAATTGCTGCTTTGCCGGCTTTGCTCTTCGGCATGTACAACGTTGGATACCAAAATTACGCTGCGGCAGACCATTTGGCCGATGCCAGCTTCTTCGATTTGTTCTTCTTCGGCCTCTTGGCCGTGTTGCCAAAAGTGGTTGTTAGCTATGCCGTGGGACTGGGAATAGAGTTTGCCTGGGCACAATGGAAGCACGAAGAGATACAAGAAGGCTTCCTTGTTACAGGTATTCTCATACCATTGATTATCCCCGTTAACTGTCCGCTGTGGGTGTTGGCACTTGCTGTGGCTTTTTCTGTGGTTATTTGCAAAGAGATATTCGGCGGAACAGGCATGAACATCTTCAATGTAGCCCTTTGCGCGCGCGCGTTCCTATTCTTCTCTTACCCCTCGAAGATGACGGGCGACACCGTTTGGGTGGCATCCAACTCCATCTTGGGCTTTGGATACGACCTCCCAGACGGCTTTACGGCCGCCACGCCCCTGGGCGAAATTGCCACAAAGACGGATGTTCCTTACAGCTTGAGCGACATGATAACGGGCTTTATCCCTGGAAGTGTGGGCGAGACAAGTGTTATTGCCATCGCCATAGGTGCCATTATCCTGCTTTGGACGGGCATTGCCAGCTGGCGAACGATGGGAAGCGTCTTTGCAGGAGGCATATTGATGGCCTTGTTGTTCCGCCACCTGGGCATGACACCCATCAACTGGTACGAACATATCGTTCTGGGTGGCTTCTGTTTCGGTGCCGTATTCATGGCTACCGACCCCGTAACCTCGGCTCGCACGCACACAGGGCAATGGATTTACGGCTTCCTCATCGGCGCAATGGCACTTATCATCCGCGTAATGAACCCTGGATACCCCGAAGGAATGATGTTGGCCATATTGTTTGCCAACATGTTTGCACCGCTTATCGACTATTACGTGGTACAAGCCAACATTAGCAAGCGCATGAAACGTTTAACCAAAACCAACAAATGACAATCATAGCAGAAGTAAAGGATAAAAAGAAACTCAATACCAACGGCAACGCCTATACGCTGGTTTATTCTACCATCATTGTCGTTGTTGTTGCCTTCTTATTGGCTTTCGTATTTAAGGCATTGAAGCCATTGCAAGACATCAACGTTGCCTTGGACAAGAAGAAACAGCTGCTCTATGCGCTTAACATTCGCGACATTAGCGATGAAGAGGCTGCAAAGAAATATAAAGAGGTGGTGTTGGCCGATGAAATCATAGACACCAACGGCAAAGTTACAACCAAAGGCGAGCAAGGCGGCGAAAAAGCCGGGTTCACGCTCAACAGTGCCGACTACAAAGCTGGCCGCTTGGCACTCTTCGTTTGCAAAGTAGACGGACAAACGAAGTACATCGTGCCCGTTTATGGCATGGGGCTTTGGGGACCCATCAACGGATTTATTGCACTTGACGCAGACAAGAACACCGTTTTCGGCGCATACTTCAACCACGAAGGCGAAACGGCCGGGCTTGGTGCGGAGATAAAAGACAACGTGAAGTGGCAAAATCTCTTCAAAGGCAAGAAAGTGTTTGCCAAAGGCACGCAAAAGGTGGCACTCTCGGTGGTGAAAAAAATAGACGACCCCACTACGCAGGTGGACGTTGTTACTGGAGCTACGCTGACAAGCGATGGCGTAAGTGCCATGCTTATCGAGGGGCTGTCGAAGTATCTTGTGTTTTTAACCAGTAAGTAATTCCAAGCAACAGTTATGAGTAAGTTATTTTCAAAGGAAAACAAAGAAGTCTTTGTCAATCCGTTAAATCTCGATAACCCCATCATGGTTCAGGTGCTTGGCATCTGTTCGGCTTTGGCCGTTACATCGCAGCTTAAGCCTGCCATTGTTATGGGTCTTGCCGTTACCATCATCACGGCTTTCTCTAATGTTATCATATCCCTGATACGCAACACCATCCCATCGCGCATCCGCATCATCGTTCAATTGGTGGTGGTAGCAGCCTTGGTAACCATCGTTAGCCAAGTGTTGAAGGCCTTTGTGTATGATGTCAGCGTGGAACTTTCGGTTTATGTGGGCCTCATCATCACCAACTGCATCCTCATGGGCCGCCTCGAGGCCTTCGCGATGATGAACAAGCCTTGGCCAAGTTTCCTCGATGGCATCGGAAATGGCTTGGGCTATGCCTTCATTTTGGTTCTGGTGGGTGCCATTCGCGAACTTTTCGGCCGCGGTTCGCTGCTTGGTTTCCAGCTCATTCCCGAGAGTGCATACAACGCCGGCTACATAAACAACGGCATGATGACCATGCCCGCCATGGCATTGATACTGCTTGGTTGCGTTATCTGGCTGCATAGAGCCTATTTCTACAAGGAGAAAAAATAAGAAACACAATGGAACATATAATAAGTTTATTCTTCAGGTCCATCTTTGTGGACAACATGATATTCGCTTTCTTCTTGGGAATGTGCTCATATTTGGCCGTTTCGAAGAACGTCAAGACCTCTATGGGCTTGGGATTGGCCGTAACCTTCGTGTTGCTAGTCACCGTTCCCATCGATTATTTGCTGCAAACCAAGGTGCTGGGTCCCGACTGTTTGATTGAGGGCGTAGACCTTTCGTACCTCAGCTTCATCCTTTTCATCGCAGTTATTGCAGGCATTGTGCAGCTGGTAGAGATGGCTGTCGAAAAGTTCAGCCCCTCGCTCTATTCAGCTTTGGGCATCTTCCTTCCCCTTATTGCCGTAAACTGTGCCATCATGGGCGCTTCGCTCTTCATGCAACAACGCATCAACATGGACCCCGCAAGCACACAATACATTGGTTCGGTGTGGGATTCCATCGCCTACGCCATTGGAAGTGGCATTGGTTGGACGCTCGCCATCGTGTCGATGGGTGCCATTAGGGAGAAGATGCAATACAGCGATGTGCCCAAACCCTTGCAAGGACTGGGCATAACATTCATCACCGTGGGACTCATGGCTATGGCCATGATGTGCTTCTCGGGCTTAAATCTATAAGAAAAGGACATATGGGAC
>CAJPTO010000185.1 GCA_905373605.1 uncultured Prevotella sp. | reverse complement strand
ACACGTGTACGGCATATGCCGGACGCCCGTATAGCGTGCATTATATGATGACGTAAAGCGGAATTGAAGACAGAAGTACATGCTTTTTTGACAGAAGGACATGTCTTTTGACAGAAGAACATAAGGACATATTGCTGATGAATGGGCTAGTTTACAAGTTAACGAGTGGACGAGTTTACAGGTTAGTGAGTGGAAAGGTTATCGCGTTCACAAGTTTACAAGTCCGTTAGCCACTCAACTACCAAGCATTTGGCTTAACTCCTTAGCTACATAACTCCTTCTCTCCTTTACTCCATAACTCCTTATCCCCTTTACTTCTTATCCCCTTTACTCCTTTTTCACCTTTTATTACTGGCAATCATTTCAATTGGGCTAACCCCAAACTGGTCTTTAAAACACTTGGTGAAATAAGAAGGCGAGGAGAAGCCCACTTGATAAGCCACCTCGGATACAGATGTGGCACCGCCCTCTATCAGCTTACGACCACGGTTTAGGCGCGTGGCACGAATCAATTCCACAGGACTAAGCCCCGTAAGTGCCTTCACCTTGCGGTAAAGTTGCACCCTGCTGAGGTCTACTGCCGCCCCCAATTGGTCGACCCCAAAGTCGCTATCGTTGATGTTTTGGTGAATTTCGTTCCGTATTTTGTCCACAAACACTTTGTCGGGCTTGCTCAAATCCTCGTTCACCAGTTCGTCAGAGCCAGCGAACGCCTGCTTAAGCTGCTTCCTGCTTTGCAGCAAATTGTGTATTCTCGCCAAGAGCAAGGGTGCATTGAAGGGCTTTGTGATGTAGGCATCCGCACCATGCTCGTAGCCGGCAATGCGCTGTTCGTCGAGCGTTCGTGCAGTAAGCAGTATCACGGGGATATGACTTGTTGCCGTTGTTTGCTTCAGGTGGCGGCACAATTCCAATCCATCCATCTGCGGCATCATCACATCGCTCACCACCAAGTCGGGCACATTGAGCTTCGCCATCTGCAAAGCCACTTCACCGTTTGGGGCCGTAAGCACACGATAATGGGTGGCAAGCAGCGTCTGAACCATCTTGCAGACATCGTCGTTGTCGTCGGCAAAGAGGATGGTGGGCTGGTTTGGGTCGTTCACTTCTTCAAAAACGGCCTGCAATTGCGGTGCTTCCGTGCGTGCAGAGGTGCTGCGCGGCGGTGCAGATTGGGCGCGCGGCTCGCCTGTTTCTGCCTGTTCGGTGGGCGAAATGGGCGATGTGCGCGCCGTTTCTATCGTCCCGTCCTGCACTTCGTGCGTGGCGATAGCTGTTTCGCTTGCTTTGACCGGTGTTTCCTGTGTGCCAACCGGCATTATTCTTGTTTCGGCCTGCGCCTTTAGCGGCAAAATCACGGTGAAAGTGGTAAGCCCGTCGGTTTTACTCTCCACGCCGATGCTTCCACCATGCATGTCGACGAAGGCCTTTGCCAAGGCCAGACCGATGCCCGTACCGCCTTTGCTGTCGTGCGGTTGGTAAAAACGCTCGAAGATGTGGGGCAAGTCGCCCTCGGCGATGCCCTTGCCCGTGTTCGAAATGCGCAAGACGGCCCTGCTCGTGTTGGCATCTTCGGAGAGCAGCACGTTTATTTCGCCCTCTGCCGGGGTATATTTCACGGCGTTGGAGAGAATGTTGCTCACCACCATTTCTATCTTTGCCGCGTCTACTGTGGCGTAAAGCTCTTCGGGCAGACGGATGTTCAGCGTGATGTGTTGGTGCTGAACCTTTGCCGAAAACTCGCTGATGGTGTTGCTCACCAGCGCGGTGAGGTCGGTTTCAGCTGGCGTTAAGGTCATCTTTCCGCCTTCAACCTTCCTGAAATCCAATATTTGGTTGATGAGTTTCAGCAGCGTTTGCACATTTCTGTTTGCCACTTCCAGCAGTTGGTGTTGCGCCCTAGGCAGTTGTTTCTCGGCCAAGAGCTGTTCTACGGGCGTTTGGATGAGGGTTAGGGGTGTGCGAAATTCGTGGCTGATGTTGGTGAAAAACACCAGCTTTGCTTGCGTGGCAGCCTCTATCTCGCGGTTCTTTTCTTCCAGCTTTTCATTCAGTTTCACCTTTGCGAAGTAGGCTTTGAGCACGAAGAAAGCGAGTGCCATGAGGATGACAACCAGCAGGATGCCCAAGGCGAGGATGGTTTTCTGGTTGCTGTATTGCGCCAAACTTTCGTCTATGCGTCGGTTCAGGCGTTGCATTTTGTTGTCGAGCAGGGTCAGTTCTTTCCATTGTTGCAATGCTCCGGCGGCGTTGTTGCGGTCTATGATGCCCGTTTGCAAGATGGTTTCGCGGCGGAAGGGGCGGCCCTCAAGTATGTTCATGGCCAGTTGCAACACCTCATCACCATGCGTGGGATACACGAATGTGGCAAGGAACATGCCCTGTTTCACCGCCTCGATGCCGTCGCCAGGAGTGGGAAGCGCGTCTACGCCCACAATCCTGACACCCCTTAAGCCCAGCTTTTGTGCGGCATGGTGTGCGCCAAACCCCATTCGGTCGCATTGCGCAAACAGCAAGTCGGGTGCACCCTTGGCCTTAAACATGCGCGTTGCCTCGGTTTCGGCCTTGCCTTCAAACCAGTTGGCGTAGGCATCGTCCACCACTTCAATCTGCGGATAGCGAGCAATGACTTCGCGAAAACCGCTGTCGCGTTCTGCTGCGGGCGACGAACCGCGAAGCCCTTGCAGCTCCATGACGCGCCCTTTGCCGCGAAGATGTTCGCCCACAAAGTGCCCCACAGCCCGCCCGATGGCCACATTGTCGGCACCGATGAATGCCGTGTACTTGTCGGATGCGCTTTTCCTGTCTACCAGCACCACGCGAACGCCCCTGTCGTAGGCCTTGTTGATGACGGGCGTGAGGGCTTTGGCCTCGTTGGGCGATACGATGATGAGGTCGACGCCCGTGTCGATGAAGTGTTCAATCTGTGCAATCTGCACGCGGTTGTCGTCTTTGGCCGAGGCAAATTCCACGCGAATGTTGTCGTAGAGGTACGACTCGCGCCTTATTTCGCTGTTCATCTTCGTTCGCCACGAATCTTCACTGCACTGCGAAACGCCGATGAAGTAGGTCTTCTTCGTGGTGCAAGCCGTTGCCAGCAGGGCAAAAAGCACAAGCAGCGGGATGGGGATGAGGGCGAAGTGGCGTTTTGTAGCGTTCATGTTGAGTGGTAGTGGGAGCTTTTGTCTTGGTCTATGAGGGTGATAACGAGTGGCAGCCCATCCCCTTTCCACGTAGGGAGGGAATGGCCGTGCCATGCAATTATGCCACGAACCTGCACGTCATGGCGTGGTCAGTACAGGCACCATGCGCCCCGATTGTTGCGGAGGATGAGCGGCGTTTGGGCTTCATGCAGGTTGTCACACTGCAAATTTAGCGATAATATAATGAAGTGCGCACAGGTTCGACCACATTTTTGCGCCTGTCAATCAAGCACAAGCCGAATAGAAGCGTAAAACCGACTTTCAGACAAACGCTTTCTTTAAACATGTTATAAAATACAAACGCACGTAAAAATGTTGTTTTAATTTACTTTAAATATCAAAAAAACGCAACACCATTGACAAATATTTTGTATCTTTGCCATGAGAGATGCAAAATACCCGCCATATAGTGAGTGGATTGAATGTGAAAGAATGGCCATTGTCACGACCCTTAGCCATATGTATTGCGCTCGTTGGCTAGCCCAAAACGGCGAAGACCGTGCCCTTAACGACGCCTAAACACCGCTAAGGCGGCAATTATTTTAACCAATTAATATAGATGTTATATGAACAAAACGAACAACGACTTCGAGTTTGAAATATGTGCCAACAGCGTTGAAAGCTGTTTGGCTGCTCAAGAGGGCGGAGCAGACAGGGTGGAACTTTGCGCGGGCATCCCAGAAGGCGGCACTACTCCTTCGCATGGCGACATCATCACGGCACGAAAACTGCTCAATAAAACCAAATTGCACGTCATCATCAGGCCTAGGGGCGGCGACTTCACCTACTCGGACCTTGAAATGGACATCATGATTGCCGACATAGAGGTGTGTAAAAAGGCAGGAGTGGACGGCGTGGTCTTTGGATGTCTAACCCCCGAGGGCGATGTCGACATCGGCAGAAATGCCAAGCTCATGGCGCATGTGGGGCAAATGGCGGCCACTTTCCATCGCGCTTTCGACAGGTGCAGAAACCCTTTTGCCGCTTTGGAGCAAATAGAACAACTGGGATTTAACCGTGTGCTCACCTCGGGACAACAGCGTACGGCCGAAAAAGGCATACCCCTGCTCTACAAACTGCAACTAAAGGCCGGGGATAACATCGCCATCATGGCCGGATGTGGCGTGAATGAACGCAACATTTTCAAAATACATGTGGAAACGAATGTGTCGCAATTCCACTTCTCGGCACGAGAATCAATTCCCTCGCCCTGCTCGTACATGGGCGGTAGCGTGCGGATGGGTGGCAAGGATGCCGATGAAACCTATCGCGAAGTGACCACAGCGCGCCGCGTTAGCCACACCATCAGCGAGCTTCGCAACGTGTCAAGCTCACGATAAAGCCGGCTTGGCTCCTCACAAATGGGAAACGAGTTATGCAAATGGCACCGAACAGCGAACACCCGCACGGCAACGATCGCAACAGGAAGGCTCAACAAGGCATGGGCCAAACGTAAAGTGAATAACCTATAAACGATTGACGGCTCACGCAAAGACATATTTCCGTAATTTATTTTTCCCCTCATGGAGTTCCCGCCCCCGCCATCGTAAGGCCTTTGTCTGGCATTTCCCTTGGCGAGGTGCTAAACTAAAGTGGCCTAACACGCCACAACGGCCCTCGAGTTGGCCTTAACCGAAACCCTTTATCTTACATCAACAAAACCCTTAACCCAACATGAGAAAGCTATTGCTATCCTTCTTCCTCGCCCTCGCCGCATGCAACGTCGCCAGGGCAACCTATTACCATTTCATTTCCAATGAGAAATACCGCGCACAAGTGCACAAAGACTTCAACGCGAAGCTGCAATTGGTGGGCAAATCGTTCTTCAGCCCCACACAGGCGGTGCCTTCTGTGGCCGAACAAGAGGCACTTGAGTTTCTTTATGCCTACATGCCCGTGGCCGATGTCACCGATTACACCACCTCATTTTATTTGGATAACGTGGAGGCGGCATTCAAAGCACGCGAAGAAATGCCGTGGGGGAAGGACGTTCCCGAACTGCTTTTCCGGCATTTTGTGCTGCCCATACGCGTGAACAACGAAAACTTGGACAACGCTCGCACCACTTTGTACGAAGAACTGAAACAACGCGTGGCGGGAATGAGCATGACCGAGGCCGTGCTTGAACTAAACCACTGGTGCCATGAGCATGTAACTTACCAGCCATCCAACGCCCGAACGCTTGCTCCTTTGGCCTGCATGAAGAACGCCATTGGCCGTTGTGGCGAAGAAAGCACGTTCACCGTGGCCGTCTTGCGCACATTGGGCATACCTGCCAGGCAAGTTTACACGCCCCGTTGGGCGCATACCGACGACAACCACGCCTGGGTTGAGGCTTGGGCAGACGGCAAATGGCACTTCCTTGGGGCGTGCGAACCCGAGCCTGTGCTTGACTTGGGGTGGTTCAACCTGCCTGCTTCGCGCGCCATGCTGATGCACACCAAGGCCTTTGGCAACTATCAAGGCCCCGAAGAGGTGATGTTGCGCACCAGCAACTACACCGAAATAAACCTCATTGCCAACTATGCGCCCACGGCTCGCGTAGACTTTGTTGTGGTGGATGCCGCTGGAAAGGCCGTGGACAAGGCCAAAGTGGAGTTTAAAATCTACAACTACGCCGAATATTACACGGCTGTGAACAAGTTTACCGACAACCGCGGCCGCACTTTCCTCACGGCCGGCGTGGGCGACATGATGGTTTGGGCCTCCAAAAACGGGGCTTTCGGATTTGCCAAGGCCTCGTTCGGAAAAGACAAAAGCGTTACCATACGACTTGGCAGAAAAGCAAAAATCGATGTAAAGAACATGGTGGGGCCAATCGATTCCACCAATATCGTGCCGCCTGTCGAAACGGCTATACTGCCTGAAGTGACACCCGAACAGGCCGCCAACAACAAAATAAGACTGGTAAGGGAAGACAGCATAAGGCATGCCTACGAGGCAACGTTCTACAAACCGAAGAAAGACGGGCGCGTTGGCGACTTCCTTAAGCGCGCTAGGGGCAACTGGAAAACCATACACCAGTTTATAAACAACCACAC
>CAJPTO010000184.1 GCA_905373605.1 uncultured Prevotella sp. | reverse complement strand
ATGCTGGCACCATCGTCACTTTCCGTTGCAAGCGCGGCGAACAAGTGCATGCACGTGTTGCATCCTCGTTTATCAGCGAAGCGCAAGCCATGCAAAACCTTGAAGAACTGGGCTACCTGCCGTTCGAAAAGCTGCTGCAAAAGGGGCGCGAGCGATGGAACAACGTGCTGGGGCGCATCCTTGTTGAAGACAACAACACGGATAACCTGCGCACTTTCTACTCGTGCCTCTATCGTTCCACGCTCTTCCCACGCAGGTTTTACGAGATTTCGGCCAATGGCGACACGCTGCACTACAGCCCTTACAACGGCAAAGTGTTGCCAGGGACGATGTTTACCGACACAGGTTTTTGGGATACCTTCCGCAGTCTTTTCCCTTTAATCAACCTGATGTACCCTTCTATGGCGCGCGAAATGCAAGAAGGGCTTGTGAATACCTACAAGGAGAGCGGCTTTTTGCCCGAATGGGCCAGTCCGGGACACCGCAATTGCATGGTGGGAAACAACTCGGCATCGGTGGTTGCCGATGCTTATATAAAAGGAATACGCGGTTACGACATCGAAACCCTTTGGCAAGCCGTTAAGCATGGCGCGCAAGCAGTGCATCCGCAAGTGCCTTCCACGGGTCGATTGGGCTTCGAATACTATAACAAGCTGGGCTATGTGCCCTGCGATGTGGGTATCAACGAGAGCGCGGCACGCACGCTTGAGTATGCTTACGACGACTGGTGCATTGCCCAATTGGGCAAAGCGTTGGGTAAACCAAAGAAAGAATGGGCCGTGTTTGAACGCCGTTCGCAAAACTATCAAAACCTTTTCAGCAAGGAGTTTAACCTGATGCGCGGCCGAAAACAAAACGGTGCGTGGCAAACGCCTTACAATCCGTTGAAATGGGGCGATGTTTTCACCGAGGGAAATGGCTGGCATTACACGTGGTCGGTGTTTCATAACCCGCGCGCACTCATGTCATTGATGGGTGGTGAGCGCGCATTCACGGCTATGCTCGACAGTGTTTTCGCCCTTCCACCCGTGTTCGATGACAGCTATTACGGGCAAGTGATACACGAGATACGCGAAATGCAGATTATGAACATGGGCAATTACGCCCACGGCAACCAGCCCATACAGCACATGCCTTACCTCTACGACTGGACTTCACAGCCTTGGAAGACGCAATATTGGGTTCGCGAGGTGATGGACAGGCTTTATAGCGCGCATCCAGACGGCTATTGTGGCGACGAAGACAACGGACAAACCTCTGCTTGGTATGTCTTTTCGGCCTTGGGCTTCTATCCTGTCTGTCCTGCCAGCAACGAATACGCTATCGGTACGCCGCTCTTCGCCAAGGTAACACTGCGTCTGGAGAACGGCCGCAACACCATAATCACCTCTGATAACCCACAATGGCGTTACATCAAACGAATGAACGTCAACAACATTCCCAACTCTAGCCACTGGCTATCCCACAAAACGCTCACTTCGGGTGCAACAATAAACTTCGTAATGAGCGAGGAAAAGGGGATTTTAAAGGTGAAAAAGTGAAAAGGTGAAAGGGTGAAGAAATGGGCTAACCATCCCTAAGCCGGGCACCGATGATGCACGGCACGGACTAAGGCAATGAGGAAAGGCATCGTGGCTTTATGAATGGTGCAAGCCTTGCCGTCCGTTTTCAGCTCCATTTTCGGCTAACCCACATCAGCACGAAATAAAGCAATGCGCCAGTAACAAGGCCGGCGAAAGCGTCGATGGCGTAATGGGCCATGATATACACGGTGGAGAAGCACATCAAGACGAAGAATGGCAACAAGCAATACACCAAACGGCGGTTGCCCGAGTGCAAGGCAAGGAGCATTATAACGGTGCTGATGCCCACATGACTGCTTGGGAAGGCGGCCGTTGGCCGTTCGCCGGCCTCGTGTGCGCTCTCCACAAGCTGATAAAACAGCCCTTGGGCATAACCCGGGCTGGTAAGTCGTTCGCTGTGCAGGTTGAAGTAGTCGCCAACGTTGGGGAAAATGCCCATCGCTATCTTCTCCATGCCCACGGCCGGAAAATAATATTGCGGCCCCGTTACGGGCAAAGCCACGAACACCACGTAATAAATAAAGAAGGCGGCAATGAGCACGAACGATGCTCTTTCGAACTCGGCGTAACGACAAAAGAAGTAGAACAGCGTCACGGCGAGTATCATCGGGAAGTAAGAGGCATAGCCCATGTCCATCAATTCGCTGAACCAAGCATCGGGCATGGCATCGCAAAACACCAGTGCGGGCTGAAAGCCAAAGAGCGATTGCTCGGCTTGGGCAAACACATGGTCGAGGTTTGGCAGTATGCGGTTAAGCTCGTAGGTGTCGGGATACCACCAAGAGAGCAGGTAGAGCTGTGCCACAACGCGTGTCAGCTTGGTGAAACGGCATGGCACAAGGCGATAAACCACCCACAGGGCTACGATAATCACCCCTATTCGCAGGCGGCCCCATATCATTGCTTCGGGATTGGCCAGCTTGGTGTAAGTGAACAGCACCATGAGCAGTGTAAGCGCCATGTATGCAAGCACAACCCACTCGAGTGGCATCAGCCCACGGCGTGGCGATTTCTCTATTGCGAAGAGTGTTTTAATGAAGTTCATGTTGTGTTTTCAGTGTTCCAGGGTTACAGCCAACCGTTATCCTTATACCATTTCACGGTTAGCGCGGTGCCTTGTTCAAGGTTCACCTTTGCGTGATAGCCCAGTTCGTCCATCGTCGGCTTGATGTTGCACCGCCAATTTCGTTGTTTAAGGATGTGGTATTTGTCGTTGTTCAGTGCCGATATGTGGCCTGTGGCTCGCCCGATGTATTCGCCGAAGAACGTCACCACGCGCAAGAACCACACTGGAGCTTTGATGCGCAGCATCCAAGGCTTGCCAAGCGAGCGGTGAATGAGGTCGCTGAAGTCGGATGAGCGATACACGCCGCCGTCGCTTAAGAAATATTTTCGGCCGCTCATGCCGTGGTTCAGGGCTAGGAAGACGGCCTGCACCACGTCTTGAACGTATATAAAAGTGATGTCTTGCGGTTTGTATCCCACGGCAAAGTCAATGTGTTGCTTGATGCTTTTGGCCATGAGGAAATAGTCTTTCTCGCGCGGTCCATACACGCCGGTAGGCCTTAGCACGATGTAAGGCAGCACCACATCGGTTATTTCGCCGTCTTCGTTTTTGGGGTTTAGCGAGTCGAGATATTCTTCGGCCATCAGTTTGCTGTGCCCATAGGCCGTGTTGGGTTGTGGCATGTCGGTTTCTTGTATTTCCTCGTACGGCATTTTCTCGCGTACTGGGCCGAAAACGCTGAGCGAAGAGATGAACACAAAGTGCTTAAGTGGCATCTTCAGTGCCACCACGGCATCGGCAAGGTTCTTCGTTCCCTCGGTGTTGACGCGATAAAAGTCTTCGCGATGCAAGCATTTTGTTGCACCAGCGGCATGCACCACATAGTCGAAATGGTGCCCGCTAAGCTGACTTTTGAGCCGTTCGGCATTGCCAAGGTCCAGCTCCACAAAGCGAATGCGCTTGTCTTGGAGGTATTCTTTGGAACTGCTTTTGCGCACTGCCGCCCACACCTCCATGCCTCTGTTAAGTGCTTCTTCAACGATGAAGCTTCCAATAAACCCGCTTGCGCCGGTAACAAGTATTTTGTCCATAAGTGATAGTTATACTTTTCTCGCCAAGTGCGTGTTGTTGGTCCACAAGTTCGCTCGTGAACATGCCTGCAACATCGTTGTGCCATGCTTGTTGTTGCTCATTTGCCTTGGCGAAAACGTTAGGAATGGCAGTCGTTTTTGACCGCTGTCCCCAACATTGAAATGCAAAGATACCACAGATTTTTTACAAAAACGAATGGCATGGCGTGTTTTTAACTGGTTGTTGATGGAATGGTGGGGAGGTGGAATGGTTGCGGGGTGCGTTTCGCAAGGGAGAATGATACCGCAAGGGCTGCTTCGTGGTTCTTGCTTGGCAGCAAAATGTGGGGACATGCCTTGCCTGGGAGGCGAACCGAAAAGCCCTGAGGCATGGCTATATAAGTGCACATGGCGTGTGCACAAACAAAAAAAGAAACGCCCTCGAGCGTTTCTCTTGCGTGTACTTCCACCGGGAATCGAACCCGGATCAAAGGTTTAGGAAACCTACGTTCTATCCATTGAACTATGGAAGCCCTGAAATAATGTGGTGCAAAGTTACGTTAAAAGACGCACAATGCAAAATAAAATGTGCCTTTTGTTTTGTCAAGCGCAATAAAATGCCTACATATTCGACATGCCATGCAAAACAACTATCACGCCAAAGTAGGCACAATAGGCTGCTGCCAGCACCAAAGTGATGAGCTTTATGCGCCTGCTTTTGCGATAAGGGGCTAGCGCGAACCACACACTTGCCACGGGGAAGAGTGCCAGGAGAAACAATTCCTTGGCCGTTGCCACGCTTGTGGCGAACGAAATCAAGAAAAACACCAGGTAATAGGCAAAGGCGAAGGCGATGGTGAGCCGCACTGCGCGGTCGCCTTTGGGCTTGCCAACTAGCACATACGTGGCGTAGACGATGGCTAGGAGCGACACCCACACCATGTCGTACATGAAAAAGAGGGTGAAAGGAGTCATCATGCTTGGGCTTTTTAGAGGAAATAAGTGGGATAAATCGAATAATTCAGGGCTGGCTTTTGGGCAGATTGTCGGGAATTTACGGCAAGCGGGGCTGGCCAGGCTGGCCAAACAGGTGTGCATTGCAAGACTTTTGCGTGGTAGGCTGGATAAATCGGGCTGCTCAGACTGCCCAAACAGGATGTGCATTGCAAGATTTTTGGGTGACAGGTCGGAAAAGTCGGACTGCTCAGACTAGTCGGACCTGTCAGAATAGTCAGACAAAAATCCGACAAAAAACCGATAATCATAGGCGATAACAGCCAAAGTCGGGCCTTTAGTTCACCACCAGAAGACCATACGCCCCTGTGGTAGAGGCGCGATAGCGTGTTAGTTTGTTGCCTTGTTGGCCTTCCACCACGTTGCCACCGTTAGAAAGGTTGTACTTACGGTGGCAGTTGGCACAACTAGCAAGGCCGTTTGCCAGGACAGTTAGCGGATAACTGCGGCGCGGAACGGCCGTTGGCGAGTAGCAATTGGGGCATTGCAGGTCGTAAGCATAGAACGTTGGTGGGTCCGAGAGCAGGCCATAGCCCAGTATGAGGCCATTGTTCATGCCCAAGACAATCCCTCTGTTTTGGTCAACGCCATTGGCTTTCGAGGCTTGTTGCGGCGTTCCGCCACCCGCCACGAAGTTAAACTCCACGTAACTGTTTTGTCCGGTGTAGCGCGTGGACATGGTTACGCTCACAAAGATGTTCGTATGGGGCGACATTGCCGAGGCCAATACGGCGTTGCTGTGCGCTTGGTTGTCGAAAACAAAGTAGACACGGCGATCCGAAAACTCGTTTTCTGTCTTCCCGCACGAGCTTAACATGATGCTGGCCAATGGTAAAAGCATGGCCACGCGCAACAGATGTTTCTTTATTTTAGGCATAAGCAATTGTTGGAAAGATTGAAAAAGTGAAAAGGTGAAAGGGCGAAAGGATTGCTGACATCATTTAAAGGTGATGGATAATTAAGATAGTTGCGCCTATTGACGAGCTCACTTGTTAACGGCTTTTCAAACAACAAGTTAAGAATAAGCCTTCTTAACGCGACTCCGCATTTGGCTTAGCTACTTAGTTCCATAACTCCTTTCTACTCAAACTTGCTCCTTATTACTTTACTCCTTACTACTTTCACCTTTACTCATACTTAATCACCTGCAGCAAGTCGGCAATCTTCTCCAACCCTTCAGTCAAAGGTTTCTTAACCATCCCTTTAATGAAGGGGTTGAGTTCGGCTTTGATGGTTAGTTTCATCTTGCTGGCATTGTCGCCATTGGGTACAACCTGAATCCAGAGATTGAAAGGGACGGGCGATTCTGCCGTTTCAAACTTGATGCATTTGGGTGCTTCGCGTTCCACGATGCGCAGTTTAATCTGCCCAACGGGGTTAACGGCCACCGATATAGAGTCGCTGTCGAAGGTCAATTGTTCCATTTTGTCTTCTGGCAGCTTGTCTTTGATGCGTTCGATGTTAGAGAGGTCGCTCAACATGTTGAACACCGCCTCTTGTTTATAGGGAATTTGTCGGATACTACTTTCGAATGTAGACATTTTTAGAGATGATAAGTTAATGAATTAAAACTTGAAAACGATCCACAACCGCCTCAACCAGCCCCATGACTGGCCTTAACCTGCCCCA
>CAJPTO010000183.1 GCA_905373605.1 uncultured Prevotella sp. | reverse complement strand
ACACGTGTACGGCATATGCCAGACACCTTTCATGTGTTTAACTTAGGGTTGGTATGCCTTTGTGTTAGGTGGGTTGTTCATGGTGTAGCCTGATGGCTTTCTTGCGAAGTGGGGTAGGGAAAAATGCCAGTTAGGAAGCCCCCTTCCCTCCTTATGCACAGCTACAGCGCAGCAATTGGTGACGCGCAAGCCACACAGCATGTTGCGACATGATGAAATAATGCGCATCTCATCTGGCATTCTTGGCACGCGCATCACTTTCCGAATGAAACAACCGCATGGCACTTGCGGCCAAAAGAAGGGCACGGCGAAATGTCCAATGCCAATTCGCTCCCCAAAAAATATCTGGCACATCGCAGAGAAAAGCCCCATCGCCAACCCCGCATTCACACCCCAAGCACATCAAGCCCAGCAACTCTTTCAACAAAGCGCGCACTTTTTCACACAAAAAAGATGGTGCGGTGGAAATAAAAACGTATCTTTGTGCATACAAAACCTAATAAAGCCAATCATAATTGGCAAAGAAACGTGCCGTAGGCATGCCTATAAACCTTTATACGACTAGAAAGATATGTTGACATTGATTGTTGTAAGCGGTTCGCGACACACCGATTGGGTGTTCGTCGAAGACGGTAAGATTGTGGAAAAGGCCCGTACGGAAGGCCTCAACCCCTATTTCCAAACGCGAAAGGAGATTAGCCGCAGCGTTAGGTTGGGGCTGCCCGAGGAATATTTCCACCGCAAACTGCACAAGATATATTATTATGGTGCGGGTTGCAGCAACGAATCGAAGAAGAAAGTGGTTAGCACGTCCATCATCTCGCAGTTTAAGACCCCCACTTTCGTTGAAAGCGACTTGCTGGCTGCCGCTCGTGGCATGTGTCTGGACAAGCCTGGCATTGCTTGCATTCTGGACACGGGCAGCAACTCTTGCTTTTACAATGGCGAAGAAATCGTGAAAAACGTGCACCCCGGAGGCTTCATCCTGGGCGATGAGGGCAGCGGGTCGGCCATGGGAAAGGCTTTCCTATCGGATGTGCTCAAGCGATTGGCCCCCGAAGAGCTTGTGGTGGACTTCCTTTATAAGAACAACACCACCCCTTCAGAGATGATGGAGAAGGTGTACAACGACCCCTTGCCCCACTATTACCTCGCCACGGTGAGCAATTTCTTGGCCGAAAGGCCCAGCCACCCCTACGTTCGCGAGCTTGTTGCCGAGAGTTTCCGCAGTTTCGTTCGCCGCAACCTCATACAATACGACTTCCAGTCGCAGCCCGTTTACTTCATGGGGAAGGTTGCCACCACGTGGGATCACTTGTTGAGACAGGTTTGTGTTGAGTTCAACTTCAAACCCACTCGCATCGAAACCGACATCATACCCGGACTTGTGAGCTATCACAACCGCCGCGCCAAGAAAACGGGGCAGGCGTAAGGGCGTGGGAGGAAGTGGAAAGGAGCAAGTAGAAGGGAGTAAGTAGGAAGGAGTAAGGAGTAGGGAGTATGAAGGAAGTAGAAAGGAGAAAGTGGTAAGGAGTAGCGAGGAAGTAGTAAGTAATAAGTAGAAATACGATGCTTCATATTACTCCTCATGGGCGTTTGGCCACAGCATGCAATGGCGTTTCCACTTCCCTTTGCAGGCAAATGTCAAAGCAGATGCCACATTCCAATCCTCACAGACAAGGCCCGGCCAAGGTAACAAATCTGCCAACTTATTGGTTTTATGCTGATATTTCTAAAATAACACAAGCAAATTACAACCATTTCGCCGTATTTTTCATATCTTTGCAAAATACTTCTGCGCCACAGGTGCAGGCAGATACAAAAAATTATAAGCATTATCAAGAACAACAAATCACGCTACCAAACAGCATGAGAGCTGGTGATTTTAAGCTTGATGATGGCATTATATAAGAGCGAACACCGCCCAAGCGGTAGACAATCGGTTTTAGCATTCTTATCTTATGTACATATTTTTATTCCAGTTTATTCCAGACCGCATGAAAGAACGACGTGTATTGCTGATAGTCCTCATGGCTATCTGCACGCTAAGTGCATTTGCACAACAAACAATCACAGGTTATGTCTACACGGCCGACGACCGCGAACCCGTTTTGGGTGCCACGGTGATGGCAAGCGGCACCAAGATTGGTGCAGCAACAGACATCAACGGCAAGTTCACGCTCACCAATGTACCCACATCGGCCCGCACCGTTGTGGTGTCGTATGTGGGAATGAAGAGCCAAACGGTGGCTATCAAGCCCGAAATGAACATCTATCTTGAGCCAGACGCACGCTCTCTAGACGAGGTTGTGGTGCAGATGGCCTATGGTTCGGCAAAGAAATCCACCCTTACGGGTGCCGTTTCGCAGGTGGGCACCGAGCATATAGAGCTCCGTCCCGTGTCGAGTGTCACATCGGCCCTGGAAGGAACAACGTCTGGCGTGCAAATCAACAGCACTTACGGCCAGCCCGGCAGCAATCCCGACGTGCGCATCCGTGGTTTTGGAACCGTTAACGGCAGCAGTTCGCCTCTCTATGTGCTAGACGGCGTGCCTTTCTCGGGCAATGTCTTTGAGCTGAACCCTGCCGACATCGAGAGCATGACAGTGCTAAAGGATGCCGCTTCGAGTGCACTCTACGGCAACCGTGCTTCTAATGGCGTGATACTTATCACCACCAAGAAAGGCAAGAGCAACAAGCTGGCCGTGAACCTGCGCATAAGCCAAGGAACATACACGCGAGGCATACCCGAATATCGACTGCTCAACCCACGCGAATTTATGGAGGTGAGCTGGCTTAACCTGCGCAACTCGCGCATGACAGACAAGGGCGAAACGGCCGAGGTGGCCGGCGAGTACGCCACAAAGAACCTCATCAGCGAAACTTTGTACCTCAACATCTTCAATAAGGCCGACGACGCCCTCTTCGACAGCAACGGAAACCTTGTTGCCGATGCACAAATATTGCCAGGATATGCTGAAGACCTCGACTGGTACGACGCTACCATACGCCGCGGCTCACGCCAAGAGTACAGCCTTAGCGCAAACGCCGCCAGCGAAAAGAGCGATTATTACTTCTCTGTGGGCTACTTAAAGGAGAACGGCTACATCGTAGGCTCCGACTTTAAGCGACTAACTGGGCGCGCCAACATGAACCTGCGACCCAAAAAATGGTTTAATACGGGCTTTAGCATCAACGGAAGCTACCAAAAGAGCAACTTTGGCGACAATAGTTCGGCCAGTTTCAAAAATCCTTTCATGTATAGCCGTTACATTGCACCCATCTATCCTGTGCATTTGCACAATGCAGATGGCTCGTACAGGCCTGATGCGCTTGGCAACCAACAATACGATTCTGGCAGCTATACCAATGATGCCGGCCAAACGATTCTTACTCGCAACCAATATGCCGACCGCCATGTGGCTTGGGAAAACGAATTGGACAAGGATAGGATAGTGCGCAACACCCTTGACGCAACATTCTACACCGACTTTAAGTTCCTTGAGCATTTCACCCTCTCACTAAAGGGGCAAACAAGCATGCGCAACAACATCCGCAACACTTACGACAATCCAGTGATTGGAAATGGTAAGGGAAACAATGGCCGCGCCAACGAATACATTGGCCGCTACAGGGAATATACTTTCCAGCAACAACTCAATTGGAACCGCGACTTCGGCAAGCACACCATCAGCGCATTGCTGGGACATGAAAACTATTACTGGTATCACAAATATACATCTGCCGCCAAGTCGAACGTAAAAGTTCCAGGAAGCACCAATTTCGATAACTTCGGCACTGTTGGGACAATCAATGGTTATGAAGAAGACTATGCCACCGAAAGCTATCTCGGGCGCGTACGCTATAATTACGACGACAAGTATACGGGTGAGGTATCGTTCCGCCGCGATGGTTCTTCGCGTTTCTCACGTAAGTCGCGCTGGGGAAACTTTGGTAGCGTGGGCGCAAGCTGGATGATGTCGCGCGAAGACTTCATGAAATCCATCAAATGGGTGAACAGTCTTAAGCTCCGCGCCGACTATGGCCTTGTGGGCAACGATGCCGGCTCGGGCCTTTATTCTTATCTCACGCTCTATGCTGCCAACCGCAACAACAGTAAGGGAGCATACTACTTGGCACAGATTGGCAACGAAGACCTGAAATGGGAAACGGGAGCATCGTTTGGCGTGGGTGTAGACGCGCGCTTGTTCGACAGATGGAACCTCAGCGTGGAATATTTCAACCGCCGAAACCGCGACTTGCTCTTCGATGTGTATCTGCCCCAGTCGGCTGGAGGCACAGATTCTGGCTCGGCTTCACCATCCATCACACGCAACTTGGGTACGATACAGAACCAAGGCTTCGAGATTAACACCGATGTGGACATCTACAAGAACAAAGATTGGACGGTGAACTTCGCCACAAATGCATCGTTTGTGAAGAACAAGGTTATCTCGTTGCCCGAACAAAACAAGGATGGCATTCTCTCGGGCATTTACAAAATCGTGGAAGGACGCAGCCGCTATGAGTTCTTCACCTACACTTATGTGGGTGTAGACCAACTTACGGGCAACTCACTCTATAAGATTAACACCGACAACTATTGCTACAAACGCGCAGATGGCACCGTGGTGGGCAACGCCAACGGCACAGACATCACCGCTGACGTAACCGAGATTAACGGCGAATACTACGTCAACAAGAACACCTACGCGCTTCGCGAGTTCCATGGCTCGTCGATACCCAAGGTGTACGGCAGCTTCACCACCACGGCAAAGTGGAAAGGCATAACCCTTTCGGCCATGTTCACCTACGCTTTGGGCGGAAAGGTGTACGACAGCACATACAGGTCGCTGATGACTACGGGCACGAACCCCAGCAATTATAGTGCCGACATTCTCAACTCGTGGCGTAGCGCACCCGAAGGAATGACAACAACATCGGCAGACCGCATCTGGCGCGACGGCATTCCACAGATAAACAGCAAAACCAGTGACGAAAACAACGCCACTTCATCGCGATGGATTGTCAACGGCAGCTACTTCGTGTGCAAGAACATCAACCTGAGCTACCAGTTGCCCAAGCGTTGGGTGCGCATTATCGAGCTAGATGACGTGCGTTTAAGTCTTTCTGCCGAAAACCTCTTCTCGCTTTCTGCTCGCCGAGGACTTAACCCACAGCAGTCGTTCAGTGGTTCGCAAGGCAACTACGCCGTAACGCCGCGCGTTTTCATCGTGGGGCTAGACGTTAAGTTCTAATTCTTATTTCCACTCAATAGCAAACAATTGTTATGAAACATACAGTATTATATATATGCGCCCTGTTGTCCGTGCTAACTTTAGGCGCATGCAGCGACAACTACCTCGACACACACAGCGATAATGTCGAAAAGCGATTGATACTCTCAAACACGGCCAACATCGCGATGGCTGTAAACGGCCTCAGCAAAATGATGAGTACGCAATACCTCAGCGAACAAGGCTTTAACGGTGAGGGAACAATACTTACTTACTACGGAAATTATCACGGCAACGACTTCCAAAAGTGCAATCTCACAGGATGGGCGCGATTGACAAACCTCGACTTTGCGGAGAACTCCACCAGCTTGTACGACTATTACCCCTGGTACTACTACTATAAGATATTGGGTAACGCCAACGCGATTATCAACAATGTGGACGCTGCGACAGGGACAGTGGCCGAGAAACAATTCTTAAAAGCGCAGGCACTGACATTCCGTGCCTATTGTTTCTTCCGCCTAAGCCAGCTTTATTCGAAACGCTGGACCGACAGCAACAATGGCTCAAGCCGCGGTGTGGTACTTAGGCTCGACGAGAGTACGGGAAACATGACTGCTTCTACGCTGGCCGAAACCTATGCCCGCATTTACGCCGACCTAGACGAAGCCTTGGCCAACTACTCTTCATCTGGCAAGAACAGGGCAAAGGGAGAAAACTATGCCGTTAACGCTGATGTGGCGCATGCCATCTATGCGCGTGCCGCACTAACACGCGAAGACTGGCAGACAGCAGCAGACCATGCTGCCGCTGTACGCACAAAATACAACCTGATGACCAATGCAGACTATGTAGACGGAGGGTTTAACAAACCTAACCGTGAATGGATATGGAGTGTTTTCTCTAGCGAGCAAGAGCAACTGTACTTTTATGCATTCTTTGCCCACCAGGCTAGCAACTCAAATGCCACCATGGCGCGAAACTACCCTTGCGCAATGTCCAAGCAATTGTACGACTCCATCCCCGCTACAGACGTGCGTCGCGCCATGTATCTCAACCCCGATACAATGCCGT